>JBLMXH010000309.1:0-3902 GCA_050257685.1 Nitrospirota bacterium | reverse complement strand
GCTGGGGCTGGCGTTGCCCGATTGCCGCGCGCATTCGCCCAATGAGAATTTTCCTCTCGAAAATTTCGAGGGCGGCATCCGTCTGAACAAAGCCGTTCTGCAGGAGCTCGCATCTTAGGATAATCTGTAGGGCGTCTGTGTCAGACGCGGAAACAATTGGCATTTCACAGAAACGCCCTACAAGTGCGATGATTTTTCAAAGAATACTTCGAAGCTTTCTGATCGTTGCGATCCTCTTCGGCGCCGCTGATGCCGCGTCTCCCGCAGAAGAATCATTAGGGTCGAAGATCAAGAAAGTTTTCGAACCCGAGCCTACCCCGAGTCGCAAACATAGAAAACGCTCGTCGAAGAGCCCAACGCCCACGCCATCGCCTACTGCTTCTTCAAAACACAAGAAGGCTTCGCCGACTCCAACGGCGACACCGAAGAGCAAATCAAAACATAGGAAAACGAGTCCAACACCAACGCCGGAGCCTGAAGAGACTCCATCCGAAACGCCAACTCCTTCGAACACTGACCGTTCCAAAGACAAAAAAGCATGGCCAAACGTCAGTCTTTCGCCGGATCAAGTAGAGAATTTTGATAGCGATCCTCCGAAAATCCGCCAAATCCTCGACGCCGGTCTCGCGCTGACAAAACAGGATCTTGGTTACACCTACGGTTCTGCCGATCCGAAGAATGGCGGCATGGATTGTTCCGGTTTCGTTTATTACCTTCTTAAGCAAAACGGCTTTTCCGATGTGCCGCGCGATTCGAGCGGCCAGTATGTCTGGGTGCGCAAAGCGGGAGATTTCAAGGCGGTCGTGAGTCGCAAGGAGGATTCATTCGAACTGGATGACCTGAAGCCCGGGGACCTGCTCTTCTGGAGCGGCACTTACAACATCGATCGCGACCCGCCGATCACGCACACCATGATTTATCTTGGTCGCGAAAAACGAACGAACAAACGCGTCATGATCGGATCCAGCGACGGCCGCACCTACGACGGCAAACAACGTTGGGGCGTCAGCGTCTTCGATTTCAGGATGCCTCCACCGCCAAAGAGTGGAGAATCTAAAATCAGTCCGGCTTTTGTGGGGTACGGGCGGATCCCTGGTTTAAGTGGAGACTAAACAAGTTCATAAATCCGAGTCTTCAAATGCTTCGCTGAAGTGCCGTTGCATCTACTTAACACCGCCCTGGAACCCATCTAGCTTCCAGCCCCTCGCCTCGACAGCCGGAACTGATTCAATTCGATCGCGCAAGATTCTGAAATACAATGTACGCTTCTCAGACCATTCAGGCGAATATTCATAGTTGGTCGGCAGGTGGCGAAGGGTGATTTCCCGGCGTGCGATCGGTTTTCCTATCTTTCGTAAATCAAGACTCACATTATTCGGTCCATCTAGTCGTGACACGACGAGTTGGCCTTCCCAAACAAAAGTTTTGTCCGTCTCGTGTGCTGCGAGAAAAAAAGTCTCGCGACCCTCCGATCGCGAAAGCAAATCAACAGCCAAAGGCTCGGCCGTGGCATTCTGGAACACTCCTAGAACATTCCGATCAGCGATTCGCGGACGGGTACGATCCCGAAGGAATTGTACTCGCTTTAGAAGCACGCCAGTGCCGGCATCCCATCCACGGTACTCATGGGAACTCATTCTCCCCGTGACGCGTACCCATTGTCGGTCGGCCTCCCTATATCCTTGCCCGGCAAAGTTATTCTGACGAATAAGGACTCCCTTCGCTAAATCAGTTTTGGCGGCAGCGTCGATGTCCGCAAATAAATAGAAGTATCCCGGCACGCGTGCGATCCCAATGAGATCTACTTCGCGGCCTTCATATTTTTCGGGATGCGCCAGGACATCCCGAAGATCGGTACCGAACGCCCCGCTCGTTCGAAGTGCAATCGAAAGACAAACAAACCAAGCTCGAAACCTAACGTTCATGTTCGGTTTTGGCGACGCCTGGAGACGGGTTCGGTTCTGCCGTGGAGCTTTGCTGAACCCCCGGACGAACGCGTCGCTCATAAACGATAAACGAAATTGTGATCAGAATGAGCATTATGATCAGAACGACGCGCTGTTCGTTTCTCGAGAGCTCGAAAATTCGAAGCAGGCGTTTCATTTTACGGTATTGCGACCCAGCAACCGCCAGACAGTCACGGAAGCGGGGAGTTGTAAACTCATATCCAGGGATTCAAGACCGTGATGCCCAGGCCTTCCACGTTTTTGGTGTTGCGTGTCACCAGTGTCAGTCGATGCACCAATGCAGTCGCTGCGAGCAAACCATCTTCCGGCGGAATTGGACGCAAGGCGCCGAGCCGTCCCCATTCGTAGGCGATTTCAAGTGTGATTGGCAAAATGCGATCGCTGTATAGCTGGATTAGCCGCGCGATCCATCGTTCCAAATTATCCGCGGTGCCTGGGTCTGTGCGCCGTTTCAAACTCGCGCCCCGCCTCAATTCGCCGACTACCAGCACGCTGAGAAAATCCTGGTTCGGCGGGACCGTGCTCGCCCAGGCACTGACTTTAGGAGCGCATCGATCGCGTTTGCGCAGTTCGGAAACCACATTCGTGTCCAGCAAGAAACCGGTCACAATTTTACCTCGCGCGGTTTGCGCTTCGGTCGTCGAAAAATACGGTCATCGCCCACATCCGGCATGGTGCGAATAAAATCAATCAACGGCATGGCGGGCGCTTCTCCGACAAGTGATCGCCGCAAAATTTGGCGTGCCTCCTCTTCGACTGACACCCCGTCAGCAGCGGCTTTGGCGCGCAATTTGCGGATGATATGCGGCTCTAATCGTCGAATAAGAATTTGCGGCATACGGAGATGATAGCATTGCTATCATTGCGGGCAAACGCTCATCATTTTCTATAACGAATTGGATCTTTTATTCCGGCTTCACGAAAGCCTTTGAGTCGCAGGAGACAGGAGTCGCACTCGCCGCAGGCCTGACCTTCAGGAGTGGGGTCGTAACAACTGTGCGTGAGCGAAAGATCAACGCCGAGCTCGGTGGCTTTGCGAATGATGTCGGCTTTGGAAAGTTTGATGAGGGGCGTGTGAATTCGAAAACGGCCGCCTTCAACACCGGCTTTCGTCGCAAGCTTGGCAAGCTTCTCAAAAGCTTCGATGAATTCCGGCCGGCAATCGGGGTAGCCGCTGTAGTCGATTGCGTTCACCCCGATGAAGATGTCGCTGGCGTTCAGCACCTCAGCCCAGGCCAGGGCGTAAGCGAGAAAGATGGTATTGCGCGCGGGAACATATGTTACCGGAATTCCGTGTGCGATCTCCGTTTCCGAACGTTCCTTCGGCACGGCGATCTTGTCTGTGAGCGCCGAGCCGCCGAAGACTCGCAAGTCGATCGTCGCGACTCGGTGGTCTTTCGCGCCTAACGAAACGGCAATGCGCCGAGCAGCGTCTGTTTCGATCTTGTGGCGCTGGCCGTATTCAAATGACAATGCGTGCGTTTCGTACCCTTCGGCGATTGCAATCGCCAGTGTGGTGGTCGAATCGAGTCCGCCGCTCAAGAGAACGACCGCGCGTTTTATTTTCACATCAAGTCCACGAAGGACACTAAGAAGTGTCAATTGTAAATGCGTTGTGACCGTTGTGGCCTTTGCGTGAGATCTTTTCCGACGGGTCCATCGGGATACTCGACGCGGACCGTGAGGGCGATGCCGCCGCGTGCGGAGAATTGCGCGGTCACGATGGCTTCCCGCGGCGAGCAGGCTTTTACAAAATCGTCCAGGATCCGATTTGTGACTGCTTCGTTGAAGGCGCGCTCGTTGCGGTAAGATGCCAGATAAAATTTCAGTGATTTACTTTCAACGCAGAGGCGGTCAGGCACATAATCAATGTCGATTCGGGCAAAATCGGGCTGGCCTGTTACCGGGCAGATGGAAGTGAAGTCGTCTGTTTCA
>JBLMXH010000308.1:0-24946 GCA_050257685.1 Nitrospirota bacterium | reverse complement strand
GGTGCGCATTTCTGAATGGCTCGCAAAGAACTGCAAGCCCTACCAGTCGCCAACATATTTGAATGTCCTCGTCTTGCAGCTAGTCAGGCCTGCGGCTGGCAAAGACACGAGCTTGTAATGTTGAGATCCGCTTTTGCCCAAACTTTTTTAAACGTCGTTTCGGTTTGAGCAATTTCGTCTGCGTTTTTGTTTTGCTTCCGCAAGCTTTTTGCCAGGCCAAGTAATGACCAGCCGTTTTCGGGCAAACGCGCAAGATCGTCGCGATAAACCTGCTCCGCCTCGGCGAAACGCTTTTGCTTCATCAACACCGCTCCGAGCGAGTGACGCACTGGAATCAACCATCCGGGTGGCTCATCATATTTAAGAGCGTCTTCCTTCTGGATTGCCGCACGCAGTTGCTCAATTCCGCTATCAACCTTTCCTTCTGCGACCAGAATTTCTCCTTCAACCATCGGAACGACGACACCGAGCAGAGCTTCGCAGCTATTGTTGCTCACAAAATCTTCCTTTGGCACGAGCTTGGCGCGCTCGAGAAAAACACTTTGCGCTTTGCGGGCGTTGGCCGTGTCACCTTTGGCGGCGTACGCGATGGCGCGAGCGGCATGATGAAAAGCGCGGGTAAACCACATCTTGTCGGTGTACTTTTCCGGCTCGGCGAGAATTTGGTCCCACAGACCAAAACGCACCATGACTTCCAAAGGCATCGCGACGTTTCCTTCGGCTTGCAGTGCGTTCTCCTTTAGAAAATCTGCCGGTATCTCCGCGACCATGGCACGGATGTGTTTCATCGCTGTCTCGCGCTGACCTGTCATCATTGCCGCATAGGCCAGCATGTGGCGGTTATGCGCGATATACACGTTCAGAAAACCTGCGGGCGCGCCGAAGATCCTGCGGTACCGCTCGTCCGCTTCGACTGCTTTTGCATTCGTATCAACGGCCTTCAGCCATTGGCCGGTGCGAATGTCGATATGCGACGGCATATGGACGTTGTGAGCGAGGCCCGGCTGTAAATTTCGAAGCCGGTCCGCGGCAGCAATCGCCCGCTCCGGATTCGGCGATGCTTCTACCGCGTGAATGTACAGATGATTGGCGAGCGGGTGGTCGGGATTGAGTTTTAACACCGCGTCCAGTGTAGCAATGATTTCATCGGTTCCCGGCTGTGGCTTGCCGTCTGCTGTCCATTGATCCCACGGTCGCAAGTTCATCATTGCTTCGGCGAAAAGAGCGCCGACGTCTGCATCCTCGGGGTATTTTTTCCACACTTCGCGCATGGCATCGGCATAAGCGCCATCCAGTCCGCTGCGATCTTCCGGCTGCGGATTAGCGTAGCGTTTTGCAAGGGCATCGATCAGCGCCTGTTCAATCGGCTCGGCGTTTCCGGCATTCTTTTGAGCCAGCCCGAGTTCCTTCCATGCAAGCTCCGCTGCCGCCGGTGGAACCGCCATAGCATTAATGTGCGGACCACATGCGAGCGCTACGCCCCAGTGCGCCATTGCGCATTGCGGATCGAGTTCTGCTGCTTGCTGAAATGCCCGGATCGCCGCGCGATGATTGAATCCCTGAAGAAAACCGAGGCCCTGATCGAAATACCGCTGTGCTTCGGCCGACGTAGTGGTGATCTTGCGAGAATAGCCGCCTAAGCCGTCGTAAAGCGGTTCCTTCGCTGCAAGCAGATTTAAGACGACCAGTGTCAGCGCCGAACAGACAACGAGTTGGGACGTTTTGGCCGGCGTTTTCATAAATGATCAGGCCAAACTATTCGTCGCATTATGAGCGGCAACTGGTATCTCGCTGCTAATCTGGTCCGCTAATAATTCCTGATCATGCGAGTCACTGCAATGAGCATCGACACGACCGGCCAAGCGGCGATTCCAGTAATAAAAACAAAAAACAAAAGCTCGGTGACATAATCCCGGCTTGTTTCTGCCCCCAAGAATTCGCTGCTTAACGTGTGAAACGCCGGCAAGTTTGCGGTTGGCTGACCGACGGCGGAACTCAACTGCGTTTCGCCTGTTGGACGATAATTATAATCTGTTAGCAGAGCTCGTTGGTTACCGCGCCAGGCGCGGTCGTCGCGACGCGAGCCGCGTTGGTTCTGACTAATTTGAGGTATTGGTTTCATAGTGTGTACTTCTTCCCGATTGCGGTTCGGAATACCGACGCAGAAATACTGCGAGTGGTTGAGATTCGACCACTGGGGTGCCGCGACTTGCGGGCTCCAACCTGGCGAAAATCTAACGAGCCTTTATGCCGCCCGCCCGCCCCTGCGGGCAGCGCGAATCGGCGCGTTGATCAATTTCATCGCTCTTGATGTACAGGCGTTTGCCAGTCTGTCTAGTGTGGCTCAGCAATTCCAGCTGTAAGTCCTTCTCCCGCTGTGGAAAGCATCTCGCAATTTATTTTCAATCGAATGGCTGCTACGGCTGTCACCGCAAAAAATTGAACCTAACGACTTGAACATTGCCGGAAGACGAACACCCACACCCGCTCGTTAAGCCGACTATTCAATGAGAATCCTAAACAACTTCGGATCGAGGCGGAGCTTGAAGCGACGAACGCCTGCAACGCTCGAGTGTTTGCTGTTGCCTTCTCGATTCGCGATCCGAGGTCTCCAAGTGCGAAGGCGTGACAGCTGTTTTCTCAGTGATACCGTGCGCGAAATGGAAGCTCCAGATTGGGCATCGCTCAGCGACCAGGATCTCCTGGAGCACCGCATCTCCACCCTTGGTTTGCGACTCGAGGGCACGACGCTCGAACCTTTGATCAAACAACTGTATGACGAGCTTTCGGCAAAAGGCCTGGTATTTCACCCACCGTGCCACGTCGGCGATGAGTGGTTCGTCCCGGTCGGTATTCCTGCCATCTTCATTCCATTCTTTCTGGTGCACGAGCGGCTCCGTGCTCTCGAGCGCACGATGATGCTCGAAGTTGAAGGCGGCACGCCTGAGTGGTTCATGAAGCTGATGCGACATGAAGCGGGACACGCTTACATGTACGCTTATCAACTGACCCGTCGGAAAAAATGGAAACAATGTTTTGGGCAAACATCGCGGGAGGAAACGCCGGACACTTACCGGCCGCGGCCATTCAGCCGTAGCTACGTCGTTCACCTTGAAGATTGGTACGCACAGAGCCATCCGGACGAAGATTTCGCCGAGACATTTGCAGTGTGGCTCACGCCGGAGTTCGATTGGCGCAAGAATTATGGTGGCTGGCCGGCTCTCCGAAAAATGGAATACGTTGATGAGCTGATGCATTCGTTGGCGGGACGTCCGCCGGTGCACACGCCGGAATACCGCGTGGCCGATTACGATTGTCTCAACGTAAAACTGAAGACGTATTACGCCCGCAAACGCAAGCTTAACGAAGAGACCTATCCTGATTTTTACGACGCCGATCTGCGACAGCTCTTCGGCGCACCCGCTGGCATTAAGGCAAGCGCCTATTTACGCCGACGAAGGAGGCGTTTACTAAATGCGATTTGCCAATGGACAAACGAAAAGAAATTTCCGGTAAACCAACTGCTCGCGAGACTCACCCACCGATGTGATGAACTTGGATTGCACGTGCTCAATGACGATCCGCAGCAGGATTTTCGTGTCACCGCTTTCATCACGACACTGGTGATGAATTATCTTTTCACCGGGAAGTTTAAGCGCACGAAGTAATGGTTCTTGTCATGTTGAGCGGAGCGAAGCATCTCGGAATATCTTCTTAAAATACGTTAGGAGAGGATCTGAGATTCTTCGCTTCGCTCAGAATGACAGGAAAAAAATAGTGTGAAAAAGAAGCTCAAAGTTCTCGTTCTATTCGACGGCACAAGTCCTACGACTGTGGACCAGGATTTCAGCGACGAGCTGAAAACAAAGGAATGGAAGACCGAGGCCGATGTGATGAAAGCGCTCGGCGTGTTAGGGCACACAGCCGAGCATCTCGCCATCTATGATGATGTCGATCTGTTGCGGCAAAAACTGGAGACATTCGCGCCCGATGTCCTTTTCAATCTCGTCGAACAGTTCAGGAACAAGTCTGAATTCGATCAGAACATTGTTTCGTTTTTCGAAATGCAAGGCCTGCCGTTCACGGGCTGCGGCTCGACTGGCCTGACGCTTTGCAAACACAAAGGGATTTCAAAAAAAATTCTGCATTATCACGGCATTCACGTGCCGAATTTCGTAGTTATCCCGCGTGGACAACGGATTACGAGCCCAAAGCAGGCCAAGTTCCCGCTCGTGGTTAAACCGGTGAAAGAAGAAGCGTCTTATGGAATTTCACGAGCATCGTTCGTTGGAAATGACGAACAGTTTCGCGAACGCGTGACTTTTATTCACGAGAAGTACAACAGCGATGCGATCGCCGAGGAATATATCAACGGTCGCGAGCTTTACGTAAGTCTTATGGGCAATGTGCGATTAACGGTTTTTCCGATTCGTGAAATGGTCTTCCGTGAGGTGCCGCCTGATGAACCGAAGATGGCTACATACAAAGCGAAATGGGATGAAGAATATCGCAAACGCTGGGGCCTGGAGAATCACTTCGCCGAAGATCTCGATCCGACGCTCGTCAAAAATATCCAGGAAAAATGTAAAGAAATTTACCGATTACTAACAATCGACGGCTACGCACGAATCGATCTGCGCCTGACACCTGAAAACAAACTCTATTTCATCGAGGCGAACCCGAATCCCATTCTTGCTGACGACGAAGACTTCGCGCTCGCAGCTGGGAAAGCGGGCCTCTCATATCCGCAATTGGTTGACCGAATCGCTCGGCAAGGCATGAAAGCCATCCGCGATTGAAAAACTAAACCGCGCGCCCGCTTAATCACACATCACGAGAAACTTAATCGTGACATAGAGCATGGAAATCTCGTAAGGTCGGATCCTACGGGTCTTTGGAAAAATTTCCATGAGACGAAAACGCACCGCTCAATCTGCTCCGTCCCGCAGTAGTCTTGATGAAGGTGGGTTCTTCAATCTGCGCACGTCCGTTGCAGTTTTTCTTTGCGCGCTGGTTGGCTGTTCGGTGTTAAGCGCCACACTGCTCGGGTTCTTTAGTCCTCAGGCAGGTTCAAAAGATTCCGAGAAGACTCTGTCGTTGGCTGAGCGCGTAACTTACCAACGGGCCATTGAGGATGTTTACTGGCGTCATCGCATCTGGCCGAAGGAGCGTGCTAATCCGAAACCACCGCTCGATTCGGTCATGTCGCAGGTGCAGCTCGAAAAAAAAGTCGCAGAATACCTGCGTAAGTCACAAGCGCTCGAAGATCACTGGCAGCGCCCGATCACCGCTGAGCAGTTGCAAGCTGAAATGGATCGCATGGCGGCGAACACCAAACAGCCTGACATATTGCGCGAACTCTTCGAAGCGCTCGGGAACGACCCGTTTGTTATCGCGGAGTGTCTGGCAAGGCCAATCGTCGCGGAACGTTTACTCGTTAGGCTGGATGCGCACAAAAAAATCGGCGTCGAGTCAAAACAGTCGCGGCTCGCTCATGCGGAGACGAAAGTGGCCCTTACAATCGCGGAGTCGAGGAGGCTAAACTATACGCTTCCGTTAGTAGCCAGTCCGTCAGCTGGCTGTGCCGAAGACACATGGACTCCTACGAGTCTTACCAACGCGCCCAGTTCCCGTGCGGGCCATACGGCAGTATGGACTGGCAGTGAAATGATCGTCTGGGGCGGGGGTGCCGGCCTCGGCCCCACCTATTTTGACACTGGCGGGAGATACAATCCCGGCACCGACAGTTGGGCAGCGACCAGCACCACCAACGCGCCCGATGCCCGGGGAGCCCACGCCGCATTGTGGACTGGCAGTGAAATGATCATCTGGGGTGGATTCAATGACAGCGGCTATTTGAACACCGGCGGGAGGTACGATCCTGGCACCGATAGTTGGACAGCCACCAGTACCACCAATGCGCCGGTTGGGCGGCAGGATTGTTCGGTAGTGTGGACCGGCAGCGAGATGATTGTTTGGGGAGGATATGTCGGCGTGTATTTGAACACTGGCGGGAGATACAATCCATCCATCGACAGTTGGACAGCGACCAGTATCGCTAACGCTCCTTCACCCCGGTATGAGCATTCAGTGGTCTGGACCGGCACTGAGATGGTCATCTGGGGTGGAATTATCGGTCCCGACGCCTTGAACACCGGCGGGAGGTACAATCCTGGCACCGACAGTTGGACAGCGATGACGACAACCGACGCGCCGTTTGGTCGAGGCTTTGCTTCGTCAGTCTGGACCGGAAGCGAGGTCGTCTTCTGGGGTGGATGGGACGACCACGGTTTTCTTAATACCGGCGGGAAATACAATCCTGGCACCGACAGTTGGAAAGCCACCAGCATGATCAACGTCCCCCACGGTCGATTCCAGCACTCCACGGTGTGGACTGGCAATGAAATGATCGTTTGGGGCGGATGGGATCCCCCCACGGTTTTCAATACCGGCGGCAAATACAATCCAGCCACAGGAATTTGGACGGCCACCAGCACAATCGACGCGCCTACCGCTCGATACGTTCCCACGGCAGTCTGGACTGGCAGTGAAATGATCGTCTGGGGTGGGGCTGCCGGCATCAATCCCACCTATTTTAATACCGGCGGCAAGTACTGCGTGGAATCTGGTTCGCCTGCTCCAACACCGACTGCTACAGCGATACCAAGAGTCACACCGACTTCGCGAGTTCGACCGACTCCGATACCGCGACCATAAAAATGTTTAGTTGGCCATGGCCAACGCAGGGGAAACCCGAGTGGAATCGTTGCTTATAGCCACTTTTTCACGCGCGGCCACAGGTCACGAACGCTCATCTTCAAATCGCGGCAGACATAAATGTGATTTCGACGCTCGTAAGGCATTGCCCAGGGGCTGCTAACTACCTGGCCCAGATCTTCAACCGAGTCGAATAGGTCGCGCTCGTCTTCATCATTCGTGTTGAGCACCAAAATGACTTCGCCATTCCAATCGCGAGGTCCCCACAGAAAATAATTCTGGTGTCCGGAAATCGCTCGCGGCAGCCCGAGCTTTTGGCCAAAAAAATCAATCGCTCCGGCTTCGCCATAGTTTTGGCAAAAAATCGCGGCGCGTTTCTGGTCCTCAGGTCGCAAGTGATGATAGACATGGGCGACCGAACGGACCATTTCTTCCCAGCCAAACTGGTCCGCAAAAATCTGCGGCAGCGCCGCGGTATGTGAGGTCTCAGTACGCGGCAATTTCATGTGAATGGTCTGCATGTACGCCACGAGCTTATCAGGCGGCAGGATCGGCAGCACCGTTGGCGCGAATAACGCACCGGTGATTAGCACGAGCGCGAGCAAGGCCGGTTTAAGCCATAAGAGGCGTGCGGCGAAAAACCGCTCGACAGCCACTCCTCCCGCCGCAAAAAGCATCGGGTACGCAGGCGCCAGATAATAACTTTTGCCGTGCAACACGATGAATTCAGCCAGTGTGACCAGGTAAATTATGCCAATAATGCAATACCGCCGACCTTCACGTGAACCAAACACCCAGATTAAACCGGCGACCCATAACGGCAAGGTTCCCGGGTTCATGAAGACAGCCTGTTGCACGATGAACTGCGCCGGGCCGAGCGCGACGTTTTTGTTGCTATGAGCAATATTGCTGAGCAGTTCGTACGTGGGCCAGTGATATCGCGCTTCCCACACAATGTTAGGCAACGCGATAGCAAATGCGATCGCGCCACCAAGCCATATATATCTTTGCCCAAAATGACGGCGGTCAGGCGTCAGCAGCAACCCAATAAAGATTCCGACAGCGAAAAACACCGTGGAATGTTTGTTTTCCAGGCCGAGCCCTAACAGCACGCCAAACCAAAGCCAAAGCGTTGGTGAACCGCCATTGATAATCCGGACGAGCAGATACACGAATCCAATCCAGAACAGGGGCTCGAATGCATTCATTGAAAAAAAATTGCCAACACCGAGATAGAACAGTGCACAAAGCGTGGCTGCGCATGAGAGCGCGATCGCCCATCCGCGGCCGCCCAGCTCGCGAGAGAGCAAACCTGTGAGCCCAACAATTGTCGCACTCGCCAACGCCGGGAGAAGCCGAATCGCGAAAAGCGAATCGCCCAGAAGTGCTTGACTTAATCGAAGCACCAAAATCGACAATGGCGGTTGATCGACGTACCCAAAAGCGAGATGGCGCGCGCACGCCATGTAATAAAGCTCATCGCGAAAATAGCCGTAGCGGCCGTTTGTGAGGAGATGCACCAGCAACGCGATCCCACTGAAGAGAACGATCAACGCCGATTCACTTGGAACCTTTCGCGTTGCTCTTGGAAACGCCAGCCGCATCGATCAAAGGATAGACATCGCGTTGATTCCATCCATCAACCAGGTAGCTGTCATTCTGAGCAAAGCGAAGAATCTCTGGTCATGTCTGGATCGATCGCCGGCAAAAAAGCCAGAGGTGTTTCGCTTCGCTCAACATGAAAGGCTCTTTGGCTTGTGCATCAAAAATGGCGCGGGCAGGAGCTCGGTTCTGGATTAAGCTGACGTATGAGCGTGCAAGTTTATGGATGCAATCATGTTGCGATCGAGGTGGATGACATTGAGAAGGCGGTGGCCTTTTATAAGGATGTTTTCAATCTCGAGCAAATGAGCGGCGGCGAGGGCGACGCGTTCTTCAAACTGGGTGACCATCAGTTCCTCGCGATTTTCGAAGTCGAAAAAGTTCAGCGAGCAAATATGCGGCATTTCGGGATCATGGTTCGCGATAAAACGCAGCTCGACGAGGTTAAAAAGAAACTTACCGAGAAATACAAACTCAAGTTGGAGCCGCCGTTTCGCTGCGACTTTCGTGACCCGTGGGGAAATCGAATGCAAGTCGTCGATCTCCACGATGAATCACTTGTCTGGCTCTTGCCTTACGCGGAAGTGCAAAAGGCCGGCATCAAATTCGACAGATAGATCGACTCGTAGGCGAGTAGCAAATGGAGGGGGCAGCCCCGCGAGCCCGTGCGCGTGTGGCTCCTTTTTGGGCAATTTCATGGTGTCGCAGAGCTCCGTCTTCCATAGTTTCCGAGAGTGGGGCCATGCGAAAAAGCGATGCGAGGACGCATCGCACCCCAAAAGCACTTCGTGCAAAATCATTGCACCACCGATTACATTTCACGCAAGCTTTGGGAGTGCGCACGCGTCCTCGCGTCGCTTTCTCCCCGAACAACCAAATGCAACTTACGCTTGAGCAATGCACCATCCGTTCGTGGCGGCTGGACGACGCTGAGTCGCTGGCCAGGCATGCGAATAATCGCAAAATCTGGCTCGCGGTACGCGATCTTTTTCCGCATCCGTACACGATACAGGACGCATACGAATTTTTGCAGCGATCCATAAGCGAACAACCGAAAATGAAATTTTGCGTGGCGATTGAGGGCGCGGCTGTTGGCGGAATTGGTATCCACCCTGGTCAGGACGTGCATCGGCATACAGCGACAATCGGTTACTGGTTGGGCGAAAAGTTCTGGGGACGCGGCATCATGACTGAAGCGGTCACCGCCGTCGGTGATTTCTGTTTTGATAATTTTCCGCTCCGCCGAATCTCGGCGGAGGTGTATGCGAACAATCCAGCATCCGCGCGCGTGCTGGAAAAAGCAGGCTTCACCTTCGAAGGCTGCCTCAAGAACCACGTCCTGAAAGATGGAAAGCTTCTCGATTCGTTGCTCTACGCCCGAACGAAGTAGCGTCTGCCCGCCGGCGAGTTGCGTATCTGTTAATCACAGGCGATATGGCTCGGCTCAGCCAACCAATGATTTCATTCATCGTTCCCGCCTACAACGAAGAGCACGAACTTGCGGAAACTCTCGCTGCCATTCGTGAGGCGGCTTGTGGGACACCACGGCCATACGAGATCATCGTCGTTGATGATGCGTCAACGGACGCGACGCCGAAGATCGCGTCGGCGGCTGGCGCAAAGGTGGTACCAATCAATCGCCGCCAAATCGCAGCGTCTCGGAATGCAGGCGGACGCGCGGCGGAGGGTGAGTATTTGTTCTTCATCGACGCCGACACGCGAATTAACCGAGAGCACATTACCGGAGCGATCGCCGCTCTGGACGCGGGCTGTTCCGGGGGCAGTGCCTGGGTGGCGATGGACGGATCAGTTCCCATTTGGGGTGACATGCTGTGGCGTAGCCTTTCGTTGATTTACTTCGGAATGAATCTCGGGGCTGGCGCCTTTCTCTTCACGACCCGAGCCAATTTCGACGCGGTCGGCGGCTTCGATGAGCAGTACTTTGCCGGTGAAGAAGTTTATTTCACTATGGCCCTAAAGAAGCTCGGCCGTTTTAACGTGCTGCGACAACCAGTTGTCACGTCAGGCCGCAAATTGCGAATGTATCCGCGTGCGGAGTTTCTGCGCGAGTTCTTTGGCGTGCTCGCTCGCGGTCCGCGTGGTGTGCGGTCGCGCGCAAAACTCGGGCTTTGGTATGACGGCAAACGGGAGCGGCGTCCAGCTTAGGAGCGGGTTCAAACCCGGTATGCGGTTGCGAAAATCGATTCCTCGTCTACAATAGGCCCTTCGTTATGGCTGAGAGCAACCAAACGTCGGATCTCAAGGAGTTCCAATTGCATGAAAACGATACCGGCAGCGCGGATGTGCAAGTCGCACTTCTTACCCGCCGGATCGAGCATTTGACTGAGCACCTTAAGGTTAACCGGAAAGATCATTCGTCGCGGCGAGGCTTACTTAAGATGGTCGCGCAACGGCGGAGCCTGCTCGATTATTTGAGCAAAACGAAAGCTGATCGTTACAAGAATTTGATCGGCAAATTGAACCTTCGGCATTAACCGGAGCAATTGATTCGTTAGGTTCTGATCTGCAATTTGAACTGCTCGACGCCACAACTAAACAGATAACCAGCAGTCCAGGCGTAGCAATCACCTTGGATTTTAGGTTTTAGTTTCGGGTCCGGCAGCTGCCGGATAGCGGGTTTAAAACCTACAGTCGGGGTGACCGCCTGGAAATGCGAATCCAGGAAAATACTATGCAACAAAAGGTCACCGCCAAAATCGGCGGCAATGAGATATTTATCGAAACCGGCAAAATCGCCAGGCTCGCCGATGGCGCAGTCATTGTTACGTGCGCCGACACCACCGTGGTTGTGTGCGCGGTTTCGGCCTTAGCAGTTAAGGAAGGCCAGGACTTCTTCCCGCTAACAGTTGATTACCGCGAGAAAGCGGCTGCCGCCGGAAAATTCCCGGGCGGCTACTTCAAACGGGAAGGCCGTCCTACAGAGAAGGAAACACTTACCTCGCGAATGATCGATCGGCCTTTGCGGCCGCTCTTTCCGAAAGGATATTTTTACGACACGCAGATCATTTCGATCCTGCTTAGCGCCGATGGGCAGAACGATCCTGACATTCTTGCCATCAATGGCGCATCGGCCGCGCTAAGCGTTTCCGACATTCCGTTTGCAGGCCCGATCGGCGCTGTACGCGTTGGTCGGGTTAACGGTGAATTCGTTGCGAACCCGACGCACGACGAGCGCGCGCAAAGCGACCTCGACCTCGTTTACGTCGGCACTGAAAACGAGGTGATCATGATTGAAGGCTCGGCCAAGGAAATGCCGGAAGCTGAATTCACAAAAGCACTTGAGTTCGCACATAGCCATGCACGCGAGATGATCCAGGCGCAAAAAGAGTTGGCGTCCAGAGTGGGTAAACCAAAGCGCGACGCGCAATTGCTTCCCGTCACTCAGGAGCTGGTGGATATTGTCCGGCAGGTCGTTGGCGATCGAATCGAACAGACGCTCCGCACCGAAGGTAAAAGTGCGCGAGCAAAAGCGATCGATGCTCTACGTGAGGAGGCAAAGACCGCCATTCTCGAAAAATTTCCGGAGACAGACTCGTTTGCGATGAACCAGGCATTCGAGTTCGTGGAAAAGAAAACGTTCCGGGCCAGCATTCTGGAAAAACAAAAACGGGTCGACGGCCGTGGCTACAGCGATTTACGCCCGATCAGCTGCGAAGTAAGCGTGCTGCCGCGAGCACATGGTTCGGCGATTTTTCAACGTGGCGAAACTCAGGCACTCGCCCTCGCCACGCTGGCCCCCATCGAAGAAGCACAGATGCTCGATGCGTACGGCGGCGGGGAACAATCGAAGCGCTTTATTCTGCATTACAATTTTCCGCCGTTTAGCGTGGGCGAAACAGGACGGACAGGCGGGCCCGGACGGCGGGAGATCGGTCATGGGGCGCTGGCGGAACGCTCGCTTGAGCCGGTGGTGCCTAACGAAGACCAATTTCGTTACGCCATCCGCGTTTCCAGCGAGATTATGGAATCCAACGGTTCGACCTCCATGGCAAGCGTGTGCGGCGGGATGCTCGCACTGATGGATGCAGGCGTGCCGGTGAAGAGCATGGTTGCCGGAATCTCTATCGGCCTCGTCACCGAAGGTGGTGATAACGGCCAATGGAAGCGCTACGAACTGCTGACCGACATCATCGGGTCCGAAGACCATTACGGCGATATGGATTTCAAGCTCTGCGGCACCGACACAGGCGTAACGGGCTTTCAGCTTGACCTGAAACTCCCCGGCATTGGTCACAACATCATGACCGAAGCGATCCAACGCGCGAAAGAAGCGCGCACAAAGATCCTCGAGATAATGCGTAGCACGATGGACAAACCGCGGACGGAGTTGTCGAAATACGCTCCGCGGATCGAGACAATTAAAATTAATCCGGAGAAAATCGGTGCGCTTATCGGACCGGGTGGCAAAACCATCAAAGGCATTGTCGCGGAAACCGGCGCTGAGATTAACATCGAGGATGACGGTTCAGTGCATATCTACGCGACGACAGGCGAAAGCATGGCGCGTGCGAAGGAAATTATCGGCGGGATGACGCGCGAAATCGAGATCGGGCAAACTTATCAGGGGCGGGTCGTGACGACGAAGGAGTTCGGGGCGTTCGTGGAAGTCTTCCCGGGCAAAGACGGCCTGGTGCACATTTCCGAGCTTGCCGATTTTCGAGTCAAGCGCACTGAAGACGTGGTCAAGGTCGGCGACATGATTTGGGTCAAGTGCATCGGCATCGACGACAAAGGGCGCGTAAAACTTTCGCGCAAAGCCGCGCTGAAAGAGCGTGCTGAAAAAGAAACAGGCCAGGCTCTGTAACTTTCGAGTGTGCGGACGTGTCCGAACTGTGGCCGCTTCCCTGCTCGCCACGCCGACTTCGACGTTCAGCGTTGGGCGTTTGCCCCTTGTCCTCAGTTGAAACTCGCACACCGCGCACCAGTGTTTTCGGCGGTCTGAGACCGCCGCTACAGCAAACTTCCTGTAGTTCGGCGTTGGACGTTGGGCGTTGAGTTTTGTGCGCCCGCCTGCATCGCTGTGCGAAGCATTGCGGGCAGCTTGGGCGTTTCCTTCAGCGCCAGACTGTTCGCTTCAATTGTAGGGTGTCTGTGTCAGACGCCGTGTCACTCAATCCCTATTCATGAGATTGGCTCTAATCACTTGCCATAATAAATAGCGGCTGCATTTCGAAATCGGTGTAGCGCGGACGCAGGCGCTCCTTGCTATAATACTTGTCCACGTTGACCGTTTTCTTCGTACTGGTCACCGCTTCAATCGGCATGTTGTCGTAGCGCCCATTCTTTAGTACCACGAGCCTGCCGTGATGGCCATGCAGGATGAGATCAAGGGCGAGATTGCCGTATGCCATAGGCACAATCGAATCAATCGCGTCCGGATCGCCCCCGCGCACCATGTAGCCGAGCCGCTGGTTGATGGTCTGAATCGGGTTGCCCTTGTTGTATCTGGCGGAACGCTCCTTGAGTTCGGCCGAGACCAAGTCGCCGATCCCACCGAGTTTCAGATGTCCAAACGCGTCGGTGGTCCGGTCGGAGAACACCATTTCACCTCCTTCGAACATTGCCCCTTCTGAAACGATAACCACGGAGTATTTGCTAGGATTCCGCGCACGGTCGTAGCACAACAATTCGGTCAGATGCTCGATATCGAATTTGCATTCGGGGATGACGCACCGATTCGCCGCACCCGCCATCGTTGGCAACATCGCAGTGAACCCGGCGTAGCGTCCGAACACTTCCATGACTAGAAATCGCTCGTGAGATCCGGCCGAGGTGCGGAGGCGATTTGATAATTCAATGGTGCGGCTGACGCATGTGCTAAACCCGATACAGTAATCGGTGCCCGGCACGTCATTATCCATCGTCTTGGGTATCGCGACCACCTTGATGCCTTCCTTGTGCAGGCGGGTAGCAAAGGAAAGGGTGTCGTCGCCGCCGATCGGAATCAGATAGTCGATGCCTAGCCAGTCCAGATTTTTGATGACTTCGCCGGTGAGATCATTCTTGTCTTGACTGTGGGTGGTGCGCAGCGCTTCCGGTACCTCTTCTTTTTTTACTGCTGCAGGATTCGTACGCGACGTGTGCAGAAACGTGCCGCCGGTGCGTGCCGCACGATTGACAATCTCTTCTGTGAGAATTTGAAAGTGCTCGCTGTTGTCGGCGTGTTCGTCACGCAGGATGCTGATCGCGCCTAGCCAGCCATGGCGGATACCAACGACCTTAAAGCCTTCGCGCAGAGCGCGAATGGTCACCGCGCGGATCGCCGGATTGAGCCCGGGCACATCTCCGCCACCGGTGAGAATACCGATCACGCCTTTCCTACTGCTCATGCGAATATCCGAGTTTGGCCGCGAGACCAATCTACCACCTTATTTTTAGACCGACACAGCCCCGCGTTACTTCAGACCATTCTTTTCCTCTCCTGTTTGACAATTCTTGTTTCTTTCCTGCTTTCCTGGTTTCCTGATTATTCGTAATTGATACTTTCCTTCACCAGGCTGTTGGATCTTTCGCAGGAACGAGTGGAGGCTTGGACCAAACTAAGTGCCGCACGGTGTTAAAACTCTCGTTAATGGTTAAATCCTTAAGTCGCTGATTCATTAAATTATGAAGAACTATTCCTCGCCGCCCTCGATGACGATCGATCCCAACAAACAGTACGCCGCCACGCTAACGACTTCGCGCGGCGAAATCGTGTGCGATCTCTTTGCCACGGACGCGCCGAAAACGGTGAACAATTTCGTTTTTCTCGCGCGCGAAAAATTTTACGACGGCACCGTGTTTCATCGCGTCATCGACAACTTCATGATCCAGGGCGGCGACCCGACCGGGACCGGCCGGGGTGGCCCGGGTTACCAGTTCGAAGACGAAGTAAAAAACAATCCGCGCAAACATCAGGTCGGCAGCTTATCCATGGCGAATGCCGGCCCGAACACCAATGGCAGCCAATTTTTCATTACTCACATCGCGACCGATTGGCTCAACGGCAAACACACAGTGTTCGGCCAAGTGAGGGGCGGTCAGGACATCGTTAACGCAATTCGCCAGGGCGACGAGCTACTTTCGGTCACGATCACCGAACAGTAGTGGCGGCTGTATCAGCCACAGATCTGTAGCGGCAGTTTGACACGCTCTCTCCCGAGAGTTTCGCCACGCCGGCTTCCCGTCCATGTCGCTGGCATCCCTGCGGCTCCATTCCGACTGTCGATTCTTCGTTCTAGCGCACCTGCTCAGTTTACCCAAAGCTTGCTCGCCCGCGGCGAGTGGCGGGGCAAAGAATTTCGGAACTGGTGCCGATTGCGGATAGCCTGATTTACTCGGTTAGCTCCGGAACGTGCTCGTCTTCGTATTTTTCGATCAGCACGCCGAGCACGTCCATCAGAGAGGCGAGCGGATGATTTTTGTCTTCACCGACTTTGTCCGTGAGTCCGTCCAACAATTGAACCAATTCCTGATAATCCGTTTCCGTGCGTGGCACGCGCACGGCATGTGAAACCGGTGGCCACGCTTTCGTTACTTGTTCAAATTCAGCAAAAGACATTCTAGGCTTTCCATTTGCCGGTGTCGTATTCCTGATGAGTCAACACGTGGCGAATGTATATCTTGTTCCTATTATAGCAGCGCGGCGATCAGTCGAACCTTGTTGCCGCCTATATTAAAGACCGTGAATTTTCCGACCTGATCAGCCTGCGGGAAGACCTCGCGCAAATGGGCGAAGTTCGAAAATCGGGTTGTGCGCATGAGGAAATATCAACGCACGAGAGCAGATTTCGTGTCCGGGTGTTTCTCCGCGAATTCGTTCAAGCGCTTCCGTGTGACATGCACGAGAGCGCATCATAACGACGATTGAGCCTTGTGAGAAGCAATCAACGCCTCAACCATCCTCTTTATCGTAAGCCGCTTATGATCCATGAACACCTAACAGTCGACAATCAGAGACTGGGCAATCTCAAGAAAGCTTGAGTGCTCTGCGATCACGGGCGACCACGATTTTTTCCTTACGCGGCGCGTTTTGCTTCTCGGATGGCCACCATCTGTTTCGCGTGCGCAGGCGTGAGCTCACGTTGACTGGCGAGACCTCCGCGCCGCCGGTTCGTCAGGGCGATTTGCCCGGCACAACTTTGCCCGGCTCCACTGACGGTGCCTTTACGTTTACATCAACTTTCTTTGTCCCGCTGCTGCTGCCACCGAAAAATTGACCGCCGAACATGAAGATTGCGGCGATCACAATGATTACAAAAATCACGAATATAGCCACGACCGCGGCGTTGCTGCCGCCACCATTGTTATCAGCCATAAAATCTGTCCTCCTTTGCACTTACATTCGGTTTTCGTCGTCGATGTGATCGTATTCCTGAAATTGAACTTCTTCGTACGCAAATGCTCAGAGCAGAAGCCTGAAACCGAGAACATGACTGCGACGGGATTTGCGATCCGTGGGTCGTGATCGGTACGTCGAGTTGGTTGATGCGTGATCCGGTGTTCCGCATCGAAAAGAAGAGGACGTTCGTATCAGAAAAATCTGGATTTGTACGCTTAACGTAGCCCGGGTTGCTCGGTAAGAATTCCCAAACGGGCCGATGACAGCCTCTTGCAGAGTCTCACGTCATGAATAGCCAATAACCCGCGCGCGCGGCTCGAAACCCGAAATACTTAACGGTGTTGAATAATTCGAAATGCAGGTTGGTCTAACCTGCAAAATGGAAAACAGGGAAAAATATGAAATCAATTCTGTATTCAGTATGCATTGGGATCCTTGCGCTGGCGCTCGCGACAGGAGGAGCGCAAGCGGCAACGGATAGGAATAAACGGCAACAGAGAGCGAAGCCGCAGCAGCGATCAGCGCACGTTCAGGCGGCGCGCCCTGCAAATACGGGCAGGAGCATGGCGAGGCAGCGTAACGTTTCCGCCGCACAACATCGGCAGCGATCGTTCACACAGCCGCGCAACAGTTCTGCAATGAACCGCGTAAACCGGTCAGCGTCGGCGACGCGCGCGAAAGCAGCCCGACCGGCACAAACGACGGCAGCTACAATCCGGCAGCGGAACCTTGCCAGGAACGAAAGGATGCGCGAGCGAAGCGCCCAAAGGAACCAGGAGTTCCGTGCACGGCGTGAGGTCGCGGTTAATCGCAACAGAAACTCAACGGTAAATCGCAACAGAGATGTTGCGGTGAATCGCAAT
Source organism: Nitrospirota bacterium (assembly GCA_050257685.1). GTDB lineage: Bacteria > Verrucomicrobiota > Verrucomicrobiia > Chthoniobacterales > UBA10450 > Udaeobacter. Next base: position 7,423 of record JBLMXH010000308.1, on the reverse strand, counting down.
CGAAATTTCGACGCCAATCGCGAACGAAACGCCGCAGTGAACCGCACAAGGAACGTCGACGTGAATCGTGAACGAAACGTCACGGTGAACCGTCAGCCGGCGTCAGCGCCACGAGCTACAGCTAATCGTTTTCGAAACACCAATCAGGTTCGTGAACGCAACAACGTAGTGATCAATCGCGAGCGGAACTTCAACCGCACTCAAAACGCTGCGTTTTATCGTGGACGCAACGTGAGAGTGACGAACAACTGGCGTGGTGAGGCGTTCCGCGGCCAGCGATATGCAGCGTTCCGCAATTACAACAGACAATGGCACGATCGTCATTGGTGGAGAAGCCACTACGATCGGATCATCTTCGTGAACAACGGCTGGTGGTACTGGAACGCGGGCTACTGGTTCCCAGCGTGGGGTTATGCGCCGTCAGTGAGTTATGTGTACGACGGACCGATCTACGCCTACAACGGATTGTCGCCTGACCAGGTGACAGTCAATGTTCAGGAACAGTTGGCGGCCGCCGGTTACTATGATGGGCCGATCGATGGTATCCTTGGGCCGATGACCCGGGAAGCCATCGCAGCTTACCAGGCTGATAATGGGTTGGTGGTCACATCGGCAATCGATGAGCCGACACTCGCCACGATGGGGCTGGTTTAACGAAGGCAAGATACGTGATCTCTGATGCGTAATCGGTGATTGGGGGTAATTTGAGAGCCGCGTGATGTGTTCCATCATGCGGCTCTTTTTTTGTACTTAGGAATTGTAGCCGCCGCCCTGCTTGCCTCGCCGAAGTTGCGAAGGTGGGTGGACGACGCGCACGCTTCCCGCAGGGAAGCGGGTACAGTGGCTGCGTGACGGAGTTCAACCAAGGCGGAGCAAACGCCCAATACGAAACTTGGAATTTCCGGAAGAGAAAATGAATCATAAAGCAGGAAAAGAATGTCAGATTCTGAAGTCTGCTGTAGCGGCGGTCTTAGACCGCCGAATAATTCGCGCGGTGCGCGAGTTTCAATTGAAAAAAAAGAGCAAACGGCGTGGCGAGCAGAGAAGCGGCTACAGTGCCTGCCCGATTTGTTTTCATCCTAGGGCTGTTCGTTATGAATCAGGAAGACCGGCACGCAGCCGCTCTTGTTGCACACGGGGCGACTCATGCATCGTAAGCCGCTTATGATAAACGCGTCGGGGGATCGTAAACAGATCTCTCAGGACATTTGCCTTGCACCACGGCAAGTGCTCGTCGTACAACCGTGTTCCCGTGAGACCATTTTTTCTTCCTCTAATTGTAGCCGTTTCGGTCGGAACATTTGTCGGTTTGGCTGACGGCGGTCTTCCGCCCGGTTGGATCATGACCACCGGCACGGCGCACTCGCATTCGGTGTCGATACCGTTCAGTCAAATGACAGTTTGCGCGACGCCGACTCCTACTCCGACGCCGGCAGCGGCGGCGCGCACGGGAGTGCCCGCCCTACCTGGGAGAGCCGACGCAGGAACCGGCGTTGTTCCCCAAATAGGCCGACCGAGCGAAGTAGCTACAGAGAAAAGCGAGCCTGCCGGTAATTTCTTGTCAGACCCGATCGTGAGCTTTGAAGGTCTTCATGTCGGCCAACTGCCGGCTGACACCCATTGTTCCCTCGAAGGCTTTGCTACTGACGATAGCGGCGCTGTGGGTTTCAACCATTACGTGCAGTTCGTGAATACCGCGATGGTTGTTTACGACAAGTCCGGCAATGTCCTGGCCGGTCCCGTCGGCAACACGACGTTCTGGCAAAATCAGCCGGATTGTGGAGGCGATCAGTATTGGAGCGATGCCGTCGTGCGATTCGATCGATACGCGAATCGATGGATCGTGACTCGTCCGGGCGCGCTGCCGAATGGCCAGGACTTGTGCGTAGCCGTTTCCCAAACCCCGGATCCAACAGGGGCCTACGATCAGTACGCGTTCGAAGTTAACAACGCGCAAAACGGTCTCTCCAATTACTTCAACGATTATCCGAAGATTGCCGTTTTCGCCGATGCCTATTACGCAACAGCTGACCCAAACAAGATCTTCAGCGGATTGGGCAACACGATTTCCGCATTCGAAAAAACGGCGATGTTAAACGGAGAGCCGGACCCGCAGTTCGTAACATTCTTTGTGCCGGCTCCTCAAAGTACGCCGCCCGCGATCACCCATAGCCATATGCTGGTAGCGGACCTCGAGGGCAGGAGATTGCCGCCTCGCGGTTCGCCTGAATACGTCGTGCAAGTACAGGATTCGAACCTCGGTTTTCCGGCTGGCCGGCTCCAGGTGTACGAGTTTCACGTGGACTGGAACTCGCCGTCGTCTTCGACCTTCATTCCGACCGACAGTCTTGTTCCGGAGACATTCAACTCGAACGCGTGTGACGCTGAATTTTTCTGCATCGAACAGCCGGGAGTCGCTCAGCGAATCGATTCAGTTTCCTACGGTTACATGATGCAGCGCCTGACGTACCGGAGCTTCGGCGCTCACCAAACGCTGTTGTTCAATCACACCGTCGCTGCCGATGGTGATCCCTCACAAAATCACGCGGGCATCCGCTGGTACGAGCTGCGCATGAAAACAACGGGGCGAGCACACGGCCCATGGCAAATTTTTCAGCAGGGAACGTATGCGCCTGACGCCAGTAATCGATGGATTGGCAGTATCGCCATGGATAGCAAGCACAACATCGCGATCGGCTTCAACGTTTCCGGCTCGACGGTATTCCCTTCGATTCATTACGCGGGGCGGCGGCCTAACGATCCGCCCGGCGCGTTCCCGCTCGAGCTATCACTGATCGAGGGCAATGGAGCGCAATTGAACCGCACCGAGTACGGAGACTACAGCCAGATGTCCATCGATCCCATCGATGACTGCACGTTCTGGTACACGGGAACATATTATCCCGCGACCGGGTTGCCTAACGACTGGCATACGCGAATCGGTTCGTTCAGATTCGCAAACTGCCCAGGCAGAGGTGAACAGTGAAGGGCGATAGCGAGCGTGGAACCGCGCGGATGTTTGATGTTCGATGATGTTTGAGTTGTAGTCTTCGCCCGGCTTCGGCGTGGCGAGCACGGAAGCGGCTACACTGGCTGCGTGACGGATTCAAAGAAGACGGAGCAACGCCCAGCACTCAACGCCCAATGCGGAAGTTGGAATTTGCGGAAGAGAAACATGAATCAGGAACGCAGGAAAAGAATGTCAGATTCTGAAGTCGGCTGTAGCGGCGGTCTCAGACCGCCGAATAGCTCGCGCGGTATGCGAGTTTCAATTGATGAAAAGGAGCAACGCCGAACTTTCAAGGCCCTAACGCTGAACGTGCAACGTTACTTGTACTAACTCCGGCGGGTTCGGGATGTCCTGAGCAGTTTGCGAAGCCGGCGAGCTGTCTGATCACGAGAGTTTGCGCAGCGTTTTCCCGTAGTCTTTGGCTGTCTTCTTAATGAACGACGTGATTTCTTCTGCCTTTTGCGATTCGCGGTTCGCGCGTTTAGTCTGCAGCCGCAGCTGACCGCAAGCTGCGGCTATGTCAGTGCCTTTCTCACGGCGCAGGGTGGCAATGACGCCGTGCTTCCGCAGGATGGATTGAAATTTTTCCTGCCGTTCGCGCGAGGGGCGTGACCATTCTAACCCTTCAACTGTGTTGTATGGAATGAGATTGATCTTGGCCGAGAGACGGCGCGCGATTTTGGCCAGCTCGCGGGCTTGTTCGTCGGTGTCGTTGATGCCGGCGATAAGGATGTACTCAAACGTCAGTCTTCCTTTTTTCGCCACGTAGTAATCGCACGCTTCGAGTAACACCTTGAGCGGATACCGCCGATTAATCGGCATGATCTGACCGCGGACTTCGTCGGTCGCACCGTGTAGTGATAGCGCAAGCCGAAACTGCGTGGGCTGGTCCGCCAGCTCCCGGATTTGCGGCGCTAGCCCGCTGGTCGAAACAGTGATGTGCCGGGCGCCGATGCCGAGGCCCCATGGCGCATTGATGATGCGAATCGCACGGAGAAGATTTTTCATGTTGGCGAGCGGTTCGCCCATGCCCATGAACACGACGTTGTCGATTTTTTCTTCGCTCTCTTTTTCCACGGCGATCAGTTGTTGCACCATCTCCGACGCGTCGAGATTGCGCGTATACCCTTCCAATCCGCTCGCACAAAATTTGCAGCCATAAGCGCAACCGACCTGGCTCGACACGCAAATGGTCCGGCGATCTGAAGGCTGACCATAAAGTGCGGGCGATGCCGGGATGAGGACCGATTCGATCAGGTTTTGGTCGCGTAACCGGAAAAGAAATTTCTGGGTGGTGTCCTTCGAGCCAAGAACCCGGACGAGTTCCATTTGGGGCGTGCCGAATTCCGCTGCGAGCCCGGTGCGCAGCTCGTTAGGCAAATCGGTCATTGCGTCGAAGGAAGCGACGCGTTTCTTGTAGATCCAGTCGGTAATCTGCTTCGCGCGATAGGACGCGGCGCCGCGTTTTTGCAGGAAATCCGCCAGTTCTTCGAGGATGATGCCGGTGAACGAAGGCTTCACGCGGAAATTTAGAAGCAAACGCCCAACGCTCAACGTCCAACGCCGAAGTTCAAGGAAGTTGAATCAGGAACGCAGGAAAACAGGAATCGTCAGATTATGATGTCTGCTGTAGCGGCGGTCTCAGACCGCCGCATCGTCAGCGAGCGGTGTGCGAGTTTCAATTGATAAGAAGGAAGCAAACGCCCAACGCTCAACGTCCAATGCTGTGTCGGGATTGCGGAAGAGAAGATGAATTAGGAACGCAGGAATGGAGCGCGCGGGGCGCACAACATACAAGGTAAAGCGACGAGGGTAGGAGCGAGCAAGCCGGGAGGCAAGCGACTTTCAAGCCAGGTACGCAGGAGGAAGATGATTTCAGACGTGGATGTCACTCCAAATCCACCTAAAACAGGAGGTTGCGCGAATTCGCTTACCCCGCCAATAAGCTGAAACCCGACATGGTTAACGGTGTTGAATAGTCGGTGACGCAGCTTGGTCAAAGCTGCAAAAGGGAAAACGTGAGGGAAAAATATGAACCAGGTACTGTATTCAGTATGCATCGGCAGCGTTGCGCTCACGCTCACAGCGCGGGCTCAGCAATTCGACGATAGACAGCCTGATAGAGCAAGGCTGCAGCACCGGACGGCGACGGTTCAGGCGGCGCGTCCTTCGAACCGAGGTGGGATAGGGCCATACCGGTACAATTCAAAGGCGGAGTATCGATACAGGGTTTATAACGCACCGCGCCACGGTTCGAATGTCGCGTTTAATCAAAACTCGCAGGTCCAGGCGTTTCGTGAGCGAAATGCCGCGAGGAACGAAGCGCTTCAGGAGCGAAACTTCGCGGCCAATCAGGAGTTCCGCGCGCAACGCGGCGCCGCGATGAAGAGTCGGACACGCTGGCCGGCTTCGATAAGTCCACCGATAGCTCGCGAAAGAAACTTCGCGGTCGATCGCGCGAGAAATGTCTACATCGATCGTCATCGGAACTTCGCGGTGAATCGCACAACCCGATGGGCGTCAGCGCCACCGGCCACAGAGGGCGCCAATCGGTACCGAAACACGAATGAATTCCGTGCCGACAACAACTTCGCGATGAATCGCGATCGAAACTTCGCGCTTAATCAGACCAGAAACTTTGACTATTACCGCCAAGGCAAAGTACGAATTACCAATAACTGGAATGGCGACGCATTCAGCGGTCAGCGTTATGCGCCTTTCCGCAATTATCAAAGGGAATGGCACGATCGGGGTTGGTGGAGAAGCCACTATGATCGGATCATCTTTGTAGACAACGGTTGGTATTACTGGGATGCGGGCTATTGGTTCCCCGCGTGGGGCTATGATCCGTACGTTACTTATGCCTATGACGGGCCCATCTATGCCTACGCTGGATTGCCGCCGGACCAGGTAACTGTCGATGTTCAGCAACAGCTCGCGGCCGCCGGTTACTACGACGGACCGATCGATGGCGTCCTTGGGCCGATGACCCGACAAGCCATTGCAGATTTCCAAGCCGACAACGGCCTGGCAATCACATCGGCAATCGATGAGCCAACACTTGCCACGCTCGGCCTGGTGTAACGCAGGGACAGACGTGATCTGTGATGGAAAGCAGCTTGAGATAGCGTGCCCCCTTTTTTTAGCTAGACGAAGCGAAGGCCCGACGTTCAACATTCAAGGTTCCCAAAAGGTGGAAGGTGTTGTCCCTAACGCGTTGGTCTGGCCCGACTCATCGGCTTGGAGACAAGCAGATCCATCTTGATACACGTGGATTAGAGCGCGATTAAAAAAGGACACAATTTGTGTCCATAGACGCGAGTGGATGGCGTGCGACGATACGAGATAGATGCTCTGGCAAGGTCAAAGAGAAAGCGAAAACGTTGAAGACGCTCGCGGATCCGGTGGCGGCGGACGCATTGTGCTGGGCGGCGGAATCGGCACTATTATTCTCGTAGTTCTCTATCTTCTGCTCGGCGGCGATCCGCAGGCTCTGTTCAATTCACAGCAAGCGCAGCTACCGCAAACTGCGCAGTACGACAATCAAACCAGCCCGCGCGATGAGGCATCGAAATTCGTGTCTGTCGTTCTGGCCGATACCGAAGACGCATGGCACGAGATCTTTCGGCAAATGGGCCGCGAATACGAAGAACCGAAGCTGGTGCTTTTCACGGACATGATTCAGTCCGGCTGCGGGTTCGCCAGTGGCGCCACCGGTCCGTTCTATTGTCCTCAAGATCAACGCGTTTACATCGACCTCGGTTTTTTCCGTCAACTTCAAGACCGCCTTGGCGCCGGAGGGGATTTCGCCGAGGCGTATGTCATCGCGCATGAAGTTGGTCATCACGTGCAGAATCTGCTCGGTATTACCGATCGTGTGCAGGCAGCACGACGCCGGGTCAGTGAAGCCGAATACAACCAACTCTCTGTCCGGCTCGAGCTCCAGGCAGATTTTCTCGCAGGCGTTTGGGCGCGTTATGCGGACCGAGTCAAACATGTTGTCGAAGCCGGCGACATCGAAGAAGCGATTCGCGCAGCCAGCGCGGTTGGGGACGATAGACTGCAATACCGGTCGCGCGGTTACGTCGTGCCCGATTCATTTACACACGGCACCTCCGAACAGCGGGTCCGCTGGTTCCGTCGCGGCTACGAGACTGGCGATCTCAGCCAGGGCGATACGTTTAAGGCGACTCACTTGTAGGCCTTTAACCAAGCTGGTTCACTGTAGCGGCAGTCTCTGACCGCCGAATACGATCAGCACGCGATTCACGAGGCGGCGCTCCGAGAGCGCCGCTACAACAGCACAAGGTGGAACGCGTTATCCCCAACGCGTTGATATGGGCCCGAGTCATCGCTTTGGGGACAAGGCGATCCACCGCAGTAAACGCAAGTCAATCGCGGGCGAGGAATTTC
>JBLMXH010000307.1:0-3118 GCA_050257685.1 Nitrospirota bacterium | reverse complement strand
GCTCCATAGATCTCGGGATCTTTTCAATCGCTGCCTATAATCCTTGGATCCAATCGCACTGCACTCCGGAAGAAGCTGTGCAAATGGCGAATGATGCCGCTGCAAGATTCATCATGCCGGTGCATCATCAAACATTTCGGCTTAGCTTCGAACCGTTTCGGGAGCCGATCGAAAGGTTTGAGACCGCATTGCAGCAGCAGCCGGAACGCATTGCGCTACGAGAGATCGGCGAAACGTTTGTCCTGCCGAGCAGTCGAATTTAGGCTTGCGTTCACGGCAGTTTTCTTCATCTCTCTTGAGGATACCCCATGAAACTTCGCCACGAAATCGCCGCCATCGTCGCTGTCGTCCTGACCTCTTTCGCCATGCTCGCGCCGCAGGTAGGCGCGGCTGATGACGACCAGTATTCCTTCACCGTCCGCAACCATAATGTGCAAAAGATCACCGAGTTGCTTGCGTCGGAAGACGGCAAGAATTGGGGGCACTTCGATATCGGCAAAGGCATCCCGGTCGGCAAGACCGTGAAGGTTGAGTGGGATAAATCGACCAACAACGCGGGTTGCAATTGGTACATTAAGGCGGTCTACGCCGACCAATCGGTGGGCGCACCCGTGAGGTTCAATTTTTGCGAAGAGGATCTGGTCATAGACTTTTAATCTCGCTCGTCGAGGGGTAGACGAGTGTTCCTCCTCCTTCCGGTGCACGACGCGTGCTCTCGTCCGCCGCCGCTCATTTTGTTCTCGTTAGATGATTGCGCGTCTCAGCGTCATGCCAGACTAGATTTTTTTAGGCGTTCTCCCAGGCCTTGCCGTGTCGGATTCGGAATAGTTATCTCGTTGTTGTGACCGGCGGTGAAATTCGGGTCTCGGCTTCCGGTCGAGGGTTGCGCTGAAGACAGCCAGGGCACGGATGGCCCCAGCGATCGCAATTGCATCCCGCCTGCGCGTGGAATTCGCGGACCGGTGATTCGCCAGATGTAACGTCTTTCAACGTCAGTCTCGCTCTTCCAAGTTCGTCAGTTAGCAGCAAGGTCGGTTTCATAGAGTCGCGCCTCCAGTATTTCAAAACTAGAACTGCGGCTATTCAGGTCTACGCGTTTATTGAGTTTTGCTTAGCAAAATTTGCGTGACAGTTTGCGTTGCATGCCCGTGATAACCGCTTTCTTTCCGAAGAGATGTTTGTGATGAACGCAAGAGTTATCGCCGGCGTGATTGCCGCATTTGCCCTTTCGGGTGTGGTCGCTGGCGGTGATCAGAAACAGCCGCATTTCGAAGTGCCACGAAAAGATTCTGCCAAGGCCCAAGAATTGGCGAACCAGCTCGCGAGGCTTTCGCGCAGAGTAGATCCCAGCGAAGCGAAGCTCCTGGCAGACTACACCTACGCCACGGTCGCCCGTCTAAGGCAAGAGTATCGGATGTTCGGCACGCCAATTTTTAACAATTTCCTCGTCTACTATGGGCTCAGAAAACGGGGTTACTGTTATCATTGGTCCGCGGATCTGCTGGTCGCGCTGGATGAACTGAAACTCAAAACGCTTGAGCTTCACTGGGGCGAATCGCACGCCGGCACATGGATGGAGAACAACTGTCTGGTTGTGACCGCAAAAGGACAGCCATTCGATCGCGGAATGATCCTCGACTGCTGGCGTCACTTTGGACATCTCCGTTGGAACCTGGTTCCCTCGGATCAGGACCGATACTACGAGAACAAGAAATATGCGCAGTTCGTACGCGAGCGCGCGTCCGCGTCGAAAGCGTCCAGGGCGAACCATGGTGTTGCTTTCCAAACGAGAGTCGCACCTTGCGGAAAATCCGGCGATTAGCATTTGCTGCGAGTCGGCGCCGGAAAATTGCTTGCGCATCGATGTTCGCTGTCTGAAGATCGCGGCGCGATGAGCAGTTCCGGGCGTTCACAAAATTGCCTGCATATTTTTGCGGCGGCAGTTGTTTTTGCGACCTTCGCCTGGACTCTTGCCGGTAGTGTTTCCCCGCAACTGCACGCGCGGATTCACGCCGATTCGAGTCAAGCGGAACACGTTTGTGCGATTACGCTGATCGCTTCAGGCAGTTATGAGCAGGCAGGCCAGCCGGTGCTTGTCGGTAAACCTCAATTCGAAATTCGTTTTCCTGAAAGCGTGGTGCTCACGTCGAGCTGGGTTAAACCACTGTTCCTCGACGCGCACATCTTCGCGCACGCGCCTCCCGCATACTCCTGACCCGTTGATTCTTCCCGCTTCATGCGGGCAGAGGCGTTCAGCGCGTCTCTCACGCCGCTGAATCAACGCGAGCAGACGCAAAAATCATTCGGCGATTTCGCCGAGCGTTTTGAATCAGGAGTTTTAGATGAAAAGAATAATTTTGATTGTGCTGGCGGTTTCTCCCGTGGCACCTGCTTTCGCGCAGGAATCGCCGCCCTCGGCGAGTTCATCACCAGCGCCGGCAGTTTCAAGTAGGTCCACTACAGCAGCGGATGTCGAAGCATTGCGCCAGCAAGTGCAATCCCTCACGGAGACCGTGAAAGCTTTGCAGCAACAAGTGAAAGATCAGCAAACTGCGCTGGAAAAGGCAAACCTCACGGGTGCATCGGGTCTTCCCTCAAATCCAGAGCCTTCTCCGATTGCGGGTGTACAGACCTCGCCTTCTCCCGCCGCGTCAGCAGCTCCGCGTTTTCCTACGGAGGACACTTCAGTTGTTGCTTCGACAACGGCCGCCGCTGCCGCTCCGGTTCCGGAGGCCAGCCCCGGGCCGTTATCCGGCAGTTTCCCGACAACCGACACTTCGATTGTGACATCGGCACCGGAAACAATCTCCACCACGGGTGTTGGAGCGTCGCTGACCCAGCCGATCACTATCGGTGGCAGCAAGGCTTACATGAACATCTCACTCGACAGCATGTTTGCGCTCGCTTATTCCAGCGCTGCCAATCTCAACGACATCGAGGTCGGCGACCACGATCCGCAGCAGCGCGGCTTTAATGCGCGCAATACGGAGTTGGCGTTTGACGGCGCGGTCGATCCTTACTTTCAAGGGTTTGCGAACATTGTTTTCCTGCTGGACAACGACAACCAGACCGAAGTCGAACTCGAGGAAGCCTTCCTGCAAACCTCGAGCCTGCCGTA
>JBLMXH010000306.1:0-20258 GCA_050257685.1 Nitrospirota bacterium | reverse complement strand
ACCATGCTCAACCGCGTCGTCTCGTTAATCGACGACGCTCGCAGGCTCTCCACGCGCACGATCAATGCGCTCATGACAGCGACCTACTGGTAAATCGGCCGACATATTGTTGAGTTCGAATTGCGCGGAAAGAAGCGGGCTGAATATGGCGAGGAATTACTCGAAGTTTGCCGCCGATCTCACAAGCCGATTTGGTCGCGGGTTTTCACGGCCAAATCTCCAGCAGATGCGTCAGTTTTATCATGCGTTTCCCGTTCAACAAATTTGTCAGACACTGTCTGACAAATCCTCGTCGGCCCGAAAAGTCCGGGCGCTCGCCGGATTGCCTAACAAAATTCTCGCAACGGAATACCGAACTGTTTTGCCAGATGAGAAATTGATCGCAGGCGAAATTGAAAAGACCCGTCGACAGTTGGAGATGCGACAGAGATTAAGATGAATGCGCCAGGCTTTTGGATTCTTGAGAAATTTAATCCTTCAATGACGCATCAAACGGCAGCGCCTCGGCAATCAAAATCGGCGGCGCTCTCTTGGTATGGCCGTTGTACTACGTAAGAACGGCTGGGGCCGATCTCGAACCCTCGACTACCCGCCGGCGTAATTTGGATAACGTTCACGCAGCTCGCGCGAGAGGCGGTCTGCTTCCTCTGTGTTACCAGCTTGCCGAAAAGCAACGGAAGCTTTGTCCAGCGCACGCGGCGTGATAGCTGGATCGTCATAAAGCAGGGCGACGCCTTTGAAGGCTTTGCCGGCGTCATCAAAATTCCCGCGCTCCAACTGGACTTCGCCTGCGAGAAGGCGCGCTTCCGCGTTTACGCGGCCCTCGGGTTGCAGCACCATGATTTCTTCAGCGATCTTCTGCGCCTCGTCAGGTTTATGAGCGCTAATCTTAACTGTGCCGAGGGTTAGCAACACTTTTGCCTTACCGGCCGGATCTTTGGCAGTCTGCAGATACTTCGCAAACGCTTCTTCGGCTTCAGGCAAGTTTTTCAGCTTCGTAGCCGCGTCGCCGAGATAAAACAAGTAATCGGGTTTAACCTTACCTGCAGTGTCCGTCATTCGTAATGCGCTTAAATATTTTTCCGCGGCTGGAAAATTTTTCTCGTTGTAATACTCGATTCCGAGCCACTCCAAAACCTCGGGCGGAACATTGGTTCCTTTATCGTGCGATTCCGTCATGAAATTGTTCACTTCTTTTGTGAGCGAAGCGCGATCTCTCAAATAGAACTGAGAAAGAATGATCCGAACGGAAGCGAGGTTGTAGTACTGCTCCTTGTTTAATTGACGGGCAGTGTTTAGCGCGATCAATGCCGTCTTATAATCCTTGGCCTCAAATGCGGTTTTCCCGATGTAGTATTGCGCCTGCGCCGCGACAGAACTCTTCGGGAATTCCTTCAGGAGCTGCCGAAAAGTGTCGACCATGCCTTTGGTGTTGTCCTGTTGCCCGAGAATCAGCGCTTTCAGCTGCAGAGCCGCCTCGCGTTCGTGCGTTTTTGGGTATTTAGCGAGGATGATGTTTAGATCCGTGAGCGCAGCAGGGTAATTTTTGCTCTGCTCGTACGCCAACGCGCGCTGAGCCAGCGCAGCTGGAATTTGCGGAGTGTCGGGAAATGTTTGCAGGTAATATGTGAATGCTTCGATCGCTCCCGGAATGTTTTTCGTTTGGACCTGGCACAAACCAAGTTTGTACGCCGCTTCGGCGCGCAGACGTGGAGAAAGTTCAGATGCGCGCAACTCGCCATACATTGATGCTGCGTCTGTGTAGTTTTGCTGTTTGTAGAGCGCTTCAGCTTTTAACAGCTTGGCTTGATCGGCCCGTTCGTTTGTGGGGTTTGTTGCGAGAAATTGGTCTACCGCCGCGGATAGCGCTGACGGATTCGAGTTGTAGACATTGATCAGTTGCTGGTAAGCGGCGTCCTTTGCTTCCTCGCGATCCGGGTACTTTGTGGTGATCTGGCGATAGAGGGCTTCGGCTTCCTTTGGATGGCCGAGTTGTCGTTCGCTGTTTGCCGCGAGCAACAACACCTCTGCCTGCGCAGCTTCAGGAAGCTTCTCCAACTCCTTTTTATAATCGGCTAACAACTGCGCATACTGACCAGTCTGATATTGCAACCGGCGCAAACCGACTTGCGCAATCGGACGGAACTTCCCTGCTTCGGGCAAGGTGCGTCCTTTCTGGAATAAAGCGGTGGCCCGATCAGTCATGGCCTTGTCCGGCTTGCCTTTGTCCGCTTGAACGAGTTCGAGAGCGATCAAGCCTCCGCGAACGGCGCACTCTGCCTTCAACGCGGGCTTTTGTGCTTCATTAGCCAGCGCTTCGTACTGCTTCAGCGCTTCGAGTTTTTTTCCACGTGCGGCGAAAATGGTTGCGGCCGTCACGCGCGCGTCTTCTCGATATGGATTTGGATTCCCCGCCTCCGCGACCTGCGCGTAAATATCGGCGGCTTCGTCTTTCTTGCCGAGAGCTTCAAGGCATCGGGCCTCGAAATAGCGCGCCGAAAGCGCGACGGCCGGCTCCTTTGACCTGCCAGCGGAACGATGGAAAAGCGGGAGCGCCGTTGCGTAGTCCTTATCCATGAACGCCATCTCGGCGAGAGCAAATGCTGCTGGTCCGGCGAATTCGCTGTCGCCGTAGTCGTTGAGCACTTTCTGTAAATTAGTACGAGCGTTCGAATCGCGATGGAGATTTCGATAACATTCGCCAAGCGAGAAGTAAGCATTCGCGCGGCCCGCGCGGCCTGGGTAGTCCTCCAGATATTTTTGATATTCCGGAATCGCCAGGTCGTACAATTTTCGAGCAAACAATCCGTTGGCGTAATCAAGTTGACGCTGATCGGCCCCTTCAGTTTCACGCGACGATGGTTCCGGGCCCTCGTCTTTTAAAGAGCGGAGAACTTTGTCGATTGAATCGTCTGCCGGGATCGCGCGGCGAACAGGCGGTTCATCCACCGGACGAGCCCGGCGCACTTCGGGCTCCGATTGAGCAATGGCGATGCTCGCAGTCGAGAGCAGCATCGCCAGTCCAAAAAGACTGGCCGCGCCGCACGTGATGTTCATCTTGCGGTGGCGAAAGCTACGTTGGTTATCCCTGCTTCGGTGCAACTGTTCAGTACGTCGATGATATTTTTATACGCGCCGGTTTCGTCGCCGCGGATGACCACCGCTTGTTCGGGATTCAGTTGAACCAAACTCTTGAGTAATTCTTGCAGCTCGGGACCGCTGAGGGTGCGGCGATTCACAACTACGTTCCCGTCTGCCTTAACATTGACGATTATATCGCCAATTGGCGCCGTTTTCTCCTTCGCCGCGGCCGCTTTCGGCACCTTCACGTCCAGCTCGTTTTCGGTGCGCGCTGCGTTCCACGTCAGCAGGAAGAAAATCAAGAGCAGCAGGAGCACATCCACGAGAGGCGCCAGTTGAATGCCCGGATGATGCATCTGCGCGCGACCACGAAGGTTCATAATGCGAGATGCGCGATGCGCGATGCGAGCTTCGGGATATCGGCGCGGTCGGGACGATGGGAACGTCCGACGCTTTCGATGAAAACATTGAGCTTCCGCCCAAGCAGATCGAGCTGCGTACTCAAGTCGCGGTACACGCTTTCATTGGTGAGCGACCCGGTTTCAAAGAGCGTTTCCAAGTGTTCGATAGTTTCATCGCAAGACGCATGAGCGAACACAAGAAACCGAATGAACTCCTGCTTGTAACGTCGACGCCCGAAGCCCTCGACGATGTTCGCAGATATCGACTTTGCTGAGCGACGAATCTGGCTCCCTTCTTCAAACATCTCGAACTTCGGCAAGTCCTGAAGCGTCGCCCGATGTACAGCAACCGCTATTTGCCGCGCCAGTTTCCAAATGTCGAGATCCCGGTAGCTCATTCCGCGTCTCGCATCCTGCCTCTCGCATCCCACATCGCGCATCACAGCTCGTCCTCGATGAGCGCGGGCATTCGGTCAGCACGCTTGCCGTATTGCAAGGAAAGCAACGCCAGAACGTGCGTTGAAGCCGCTTCCAATTCGGAGATTAATTTTTGCGATCTGCCGCGGAAGAATGCATAACAAATCATCGCTGGAATACCGATCGCCAGGCCCGCAGCAGTGTTGACCAGCGCTTCACTAATACCGCGCGAGAGCGCGACGTAACGCGCTGACCCTACATCAGCACCTAACGCACCGAAGGAACGAATGATTCCGAAAACCGTGCCGAGTAAACCCAGCAACGGGGCAATCATTCCGATATCCGCGAGATAAATGACCCGGTTGTTCAAACTCGCCGCGACCCGTGTTCCTTCGGTCTCGGCGATTTCGCGCACCTGCTGCAAATCGGCGTGCGGATTTTTGGTGGTGAAATCCAACATTTTTTGCACCACACGCGCGATGGCTTCTCCATGGCGATTAGAAACCGCCAGCAGACCGAGATAATCGCGTTTCCGCAGGAGCGCATCTGCGGTCGCCATATAACCGCTCGAAACGACTGCTCCGCGCCGGATCGTCAGGAAGTAGACGACCACAAGCGCGACGAAGAAAACCGACAACAAAAACATCGGAATCATTACCGGACCCGCTTTGACAAGCGTCTCCAGCACCGTTTGCGAGTGCTGCGGCACTAGCGGCGGTGTTGGTTCCTGCGCAAGTAGAGGCGACGCGCTCCCCAGCGCGGCAAAGAGCACAACCCAAATCTTCATGCCTGAAATTTTGTAATGATATGCGGAGCGATTCACCGATGCAAATGCGTGTCGACGCGGGCGTTTAGGATTAGAGTTCCTTGTTTACCAAATTGTTCATACATTCGCTTTTACGACGCGAAGTTCGCTGCCCAACCCGGTCACGGACGGTGAACGAGGAAAATGTGCGCGGGTTGAATTTCTGGATTCAGCTCAACGTAATTTCGCCCACCGCGCCAAACGTAACGCGCGTCGCTTAATAAATCGTGCACCTGATACTCATCGCCTCCAATCTGTCCGAATTCCTCAATCGGCACGTGGACAACTGAATTTTGTTTGCGAAACGGATCAAGATTCACGACCACGAGGACAATGTTGTCGCGGGCGGGAGTCATCTTGCCGTAGAACAAAATCGCGTCGTTATCGGCCTGATAGAAGCGAAGGTTCGTATACATCTGAAGCGCGCGGTTCTGCCTCCGGATCCGATTGATGCGCGTAATCCAATCCTTGATATTTCCAGGCGAATTCCAATCGCGCTCCTTGAACTGGTACTTCTCAGAATCGAGGTACTCCTCACGACCGGGCAACGCTTTGTTCTCGCACAGCTCGTATCCGCTGTAGATTCCGTAAAGCGGCGAAAGCGTCGCCGCCATAAGCACACGAATCATGAACGCTGGTCGGCCGCCTTCTTGAAGCGCAAACGGCAGGATGTCGGGGGTGTTCGGCCAAAGGTTGGGCCGAAAATATTCGCTCATTTCAGTCTGGGTAAGCTCCGTGAAATAGTCGATCAGCTCCTGCTTTGAATTTCGCCACGTGAAATAAGTGTAGCTCTGGTTGAACCCGGCTCTGGCCAAAGCTTTCATCATCTTTGGCCTGGTGAAGGCTTCAGCGAGAAAAATCGCGTCCGGATATTTTTTGCGAACGCCTCCGATCAAATACTCCCAGAACGCGACAGGCTTGGTATGCGGATTGTCTACACGAAAGATCCGCACGCCGCGCTCGGCCCAAAACAGCACGATGCTCTTCATCTCGGCCCAGAGCTCACGCCAGTTTTCGCATCGGAAGTTTATCGGATAAATATCCTCGTATTTTTTTGGCGGGTTCTCTGCGTATTTGATGGTGCCGTCAGGCCGTTTGTAGAACCACTCAGGATGCTCTTTGACGTACGGATGATCGGGCGAGCAATTGATTGCGAAATCGAGGGCAATTTCCATTCCGCGCGTACGCACCTCTTTTTGCAGCCAATCAAAATCCTCGAGCGTGCCTAACGATGGTTCCACAGCTTTATGTCCGCCGGCATCGGAGCCGATCGCCCAGGGCACTCCCGGATCGCCTGGCTCGGAACTGACCGAGTTGTTCCGACCTTTGCGATTAGTCCGACCGATCGGATGAATCGGCGGAAAATAAATAACGTCGAACCCCATCGCCTTGGCGTCTTCCACCCGCGGCAAGCAATCACGGAAAGTCGAACTGTGAGCGCCGTCACCCTCTGCCGAGCGCGGGAAAAATTCATACCACGCGCCAAACAATGCCGCGGGGCGATCCACCACGACACAGGGAATCGGCGTGTATTGCGTGGCATCGGCGCGGTCCGGGTAGGTCGCCATTAGCACTTCCAGTTCACCTGACTGGGTGATCGCATAGACCTGAGCGTTCGCGCCGGCGACAATTTGCTCGGCAAATTCACGCAGACGCGCAGAATCCGTCTGGTCAGGCGCGCGGCTTGCTGCCGCTTGCACAATTGCGGCGCCTTCCAACGCTTCGCTGCGCAGATCAGACACTCCGGCTTCAAATTTCTTTGCGAATTCGTGTTGCCAGCTGCGGAACGTGTCTGTCCACGCTTCGACGGTGTATTCGTGAATGGCCTGATCGTAGAGCGTGCATACGCCGCGCCAGCGATCGTTATCAACAAACGCCATTGGCGTTTCCCGCCACGCCCGCTTGCCAACCACACGCCATTTCAGAACGGCCGCAACAACATCGTGGCCATCCTTGAAGATGTCGGCTTCCACCACCAGATCTTCGCCGATGACGCGCTTGATCGGCGAACGGCCGCAATCAATCAGCGGCTGCACGTTGTCGATCACCACCGATGGAAACGCCCAAGCCATGCGCTCCAATCAACCGAGATTCACCTCAAACGAAAGGGATAAATCCGATTGCCGGGGGTTATTACGGCGATCAGCCGCTTCAACGCGCGGGGTTCGGCTGAAATGTCTCGCGATGCCGAGAGTTACTCAGGCGGAGAAGTAAAACGCACACTCGTACAAACCTGAGTTGCGACTCACTTCGCGGCGGATGCGCGTCCCTAACACGGCTTCGAACATGTCCTGCTCAAACCGGCCGACGATCGGGTATTGCTCCAGCACGTTGAGAACGGGGGAATGACACTCAAGAATTTGCGGACCGCCGTCTTTCTCGTTGTTCAGGAACTCAGCCATGTAGCCTTCGCTATCGCGCACGTGTGCAAGCCATTTCGCGCGTTCAATGACGGTATCTCCTTTCGCCTTGGCTTTCAGCGCCGCGGTTTTCTTTTTGAAAACGCTGTAAAGCAACTTCTCCGGCGCATTAGGTCCATAAATGGCCTCGGCGGCTTTCAAGAGATCCAACGTAAACTGGTGGCTCTCCGCGTGGAAAAGATCATGAGTGCGACGCGTCAGCCGATAGACCATCTCCGGTCTTCCCATTTTTTGCGGTCGCCGCCAGGTATCCAAATACCCATCGCGATGCAGCGTAATGCAATGCTGTTTGATCCCCATGTAGCTCATGCCCATTTTGTCCACGAGCTCGTTGACAGACATGCCCTTCGTGCGCTTGAGGGAGTTGATGATATCAAGCCGTTGAGTACGGCCGATTTCCGAAATTAAACGTTGGTTCATACGGCTGAAAATAGTTGGAGTGGAATGAAAGTGCGGGACTTTACACGCCGCAATCTTTATTACGCAAGCCGAAAATTTACACAACCCTCGAGGTTGAAAGAAATTACAAAGGAAGCGCCTTGGGATGGGTCGGCGCGAAGAGCGGCTTATGCAAGCAGCGACATACGCTTTCGCCAAAGGTTTACAGATCTCTCAGCCTTCCCCGATGGGTGCGGCTTCGAAGGCCGTTCCATTTTCGAGTTCCGGCTCGGAATGAAAACACCTACGAGTAGAGATACTCGTCGTGGTACTCGCGCTGCGGCGCGAATTGCAGGTTCTCGTTCCCAGTCTCGGGGTACTCGAAGATTTTGCCCTCGTAATTTCGGATCACGATTTTTTCGTTGTCGTGATAGAGGATGTAACCGGGATTGATGGGCACTTTGCCGCCACCGCCGGGAGCGTCGATGACGAATTGAGGCACACCATAACCTGTGGTGTGGCCACGCAGTCCTTCAATGATCTCAATGCCCTTGGCGACCGAGGTCCGCAGATGTGACGAGCCATTAATCAGGTCGCACTGGTAAATGTAGTAAGGGCGAACGCGGCACATCAGCAGCTTATGCACAAGAGTTTTCATCGTCTCGAGATCGTCATTGACGCCCGCCAGCAACACACTCTGGTTACCCAGCGGAATGCCGGCGTTGGCAAGACGCTCCAGCGCGTGTTTTACCTCGATGGTGAGCTCGCGCGGATGATTCACGTGCACGCTCATCCAGAGCGGATGATATTTCGCCAACATTGCACATAACTCGGGCGTGATTCTCTGTGGGAGGAAGATCGGCACTCGCGTACCGATCCGTAAAAACTCGATATGCTTGATACTGCGCAACCGGGATAACAGCTTCTCGAGTCTTTCATCGCTGAAGATCAAAGCGTCACCACCACTTAAAAGCACGTCGCGAACTTCGGTGTGTGCTTCGAGATAACGGAACGCCTCCTCGAAATTGGTGTGCAATTCCTGTTCGCCAACTCCGCTAACCACTCGACTGCGGGTGCAATAGCGGCAGTAACTCGCACAGCGGTCCGTCACCAGGAATAGGACGCGATCGGGATACCGATGCACCAAACCCGGCACGGGCATGTGCGAATCTTCGCCGCAAGGGTCAGCCATGTCGTAAGGCGACGCCCATGTTTCCTCGATTCGCGGAATCACCTGACGCCTGATCGGGTCATCGGGATTGCTCACGGGCAGGAGGTTAAAAAAGTGAGGGGTAATGGCGAGCGCGAGTTTGTCGCCGGACAGCAACACGCCGCTGCGCTCCTCGTCGCTCAGGTCCAGGTGTTTCTCTAGTTGCGCGAGATTGGTAACGCGATTCTTGAGCTGCCATCTCCAGTCGTTCCAGAGTTCCGGCGCCGCATCGGACCAATACCCTGGTGCGTGCGAGACGAAGTCTTTTCCGTCCCCATTCTCAGAGGCAAAAGTGTTCATTTTTTATCGTGAACGAAAAAGTTAAGACCCTTAAATATCGTGTCAATGCAGGCACCTGGCCGTGCGCTACGCACGCGCTTGATCGGTTCGAGAAAGACGGATGCGCGAGCAGCCGTCTACAACTTGTTCATCTCAGAATTATTTTCGCGATCAAAACTCTTCGCTACTCCTAACAAGAGTGAATCCCGTCCATGCCTTGCGAGTAATGAGAAACCCACTGGTACGCCATTAGCGTCGCCGATTGGGAGTGAAACTTGCGGCAGACGGCCTAACCCCGCAATACTCGTCAGTGATAATGTGCGGGGATAATAGCCGCCCCCACTCGAGCTTCGTCTCGGTGGATCGCCCCTATGCGGAGCGAGCGCGGGTGTTGTGGGGATGCATAACAGATCGTCCGGTCCAAGAAACGCGTGCAAACTTCGGTAGTATTGTTGGCGTCGTTCTATCGCCTCCAGGACGCGTCGCCTGTCGAGTTTATCCATCAGTTGAAAACTGGCCGCTATTTCCGGGCCAAACTCCGGCTTCGCATTAGCGATCCACGCTCCGAGGCAACTCTCGATTTCTGCCCACTGGATCATGCAAAACGTATCGACCCACGTCGCGAAGCTAGATCCAGCGTCATCACTTACGATCTCCTGCAACGATGTTTCCCGCACCGCTCCGCCGAATGTCTCCCGTAGTGACACTAACGGTTCCGATAACGCTTCCTGAACGTCGGCGTCTGCGAGGGCGAAAGCTTCCGGGATCAAATGGATCACCGTGGGTTTATTTAGAGACACCGGTGCAGCCAACAAGGTGAGTGCCACGTTAGCCAGGACATCAGCACTCTTCGCGAGGACCCCAACGGTATCGAATGATGGCGCTAGCGGATTCACGCCAGCGACCGATATCAAGTCGTGGGACGGCCGGAAGCCCCAGATTCCACAATTGCTTGCCGGAACGCGAGCCGAACCACCCGTATCCGTTCCCAGGGCGAAATCCACCAGGCCGCACGCCACGGCGGAAGCCGATCCGCTCGACGATCCACCGGCCACACGATCGGGGGCGCGCGCGTTGAGAGGCGTACCGTAAAAATGATTCTCACCCAGCAGACTGAAAGCCAACTCGTCCGAAATGGTTTTACCAACGCAGCAAGCGCCTGCGAGCAAAAGTTGCTCGACACACACAGCGTGGACCACCGCAGCAGGATGGGAATCGCGCCATGTCGGATTCCCGCAGCCGGTTTTGAAACCGGCCACATCGATTGTGTCTTTGACAGCGAAGCGCAGTCCATTGAGTCGGCCACTGCCGCTGGGCGACAAATCGAAAGTCGTTACAAAGGCGTTACTCTGCGCAACGGTGATCGTCGAGCTCTTCATCGCAGCTGGAGTTTGCGCAAGCTGAACTATCCGCCCCGCCTGTTCAAGCAACTGTGTTTTCCAACCGTAGCAAAATTAGTGACGGCTAGAAACCGTTGCTAGTTGCGCAGTTATTTTCCGCCTTGGACGCTTAGCTCCCAACGGTAGCCGTCGGGGTCATGGAACCACAACCCCATGTTTTTCGAGCCGGGGGCCTCTGGACCGATTTCGTCGCCCGGATCTTCGATATCGACCGCGAGCTCCTTCAAATGAGTCAGCGCTTTTCGCAGTGTCGCCATATCGGGTAGATGAAACGACATGTGATCGATTGTTTCCGGCGACGGCTTTCCTTTGAACAACGCGATCGTGACGTAGTCGTTTCCAACCGCCACACCGTTGTCGAATTCAAATTGTTCTCGCAAACCCAAGGTGCGCTCGAACCATTTCGCACTCTTCTTTGGATCGCGCACAGCCAGTCCAAAGTGGCCGACTTCTCCAAGAGTGAACGGAACCTTCATTGGATCGTTAGGTTCGAGGGCTATTCCTTCTCGGAACCGTTTCGAGAAATGAGCGGTTCCATGAGGCGCAGGTTAAAATCTTCCAAGGCATCGCGCGGCGTCTGACCCAAGCCAGTGGCGCCACGTTGCAGCTTGGGCCCGATATAGGCAAGCCACACGCTGCCAACCACTCCAAATTTGGGACGCAGTTGTGCGGCCGGGCTGCGTGGATGCGTTTCCAGGAAATCTTCGACGTCCTCTCTGATGATCGGCGGCAGTTCCTCGATTTGCAGGGACACCACATTGAGAAAACGCACGCGCGAAGCATTTTGGATTGCCTGACTGTGGAGGAGCAACCGGACGATCAGCCACCGATCGCGCTTCGGTGAAGCGCGCTACAGTAATTGGTCAAATGTTGCAAGGCGTCTGTGTCAGACGCCTCACGTTAATGCGATTAACCGCGTCCCCAGAGCATGGCAACGGAAGTCGTTAGGCTTCCACCCATGTTAAAGGTGAGAAACCGCTTCGCGTTTTCGATCTGGCGGGCGCCTGCTTGTTCGCTCAGCTGTTGATAAGCTTCGAACACCTGGCGAACACCGGTTGCGCCGACAGGATGACCGTCACCGATCAGACCGCCGCCTGCGTTCACTGGAATTTGGAACGGCGCTCTGGATTTTTCTGGACGCACCTGCGGTAGCGTTGTCGCCCCGCTTTTCACAAGCTCGACGCCCTTCCCCGGCTCTGCGAGTCCGAGAATTTCGTAGGCCACGATTTCTGTGATGGAGAAACAATCGTGAACGTCGGCGCCATGGAGATCACGCGGCTCGAGATTCGCCATTCGGAAAGCTTTCTCCGCAGCTTTGCGCGCGGTCGAAAACGTCGGCGCGTCCTTCTTGTCCAGCGGTAGGTAATCAGTCGTATGGCCGTAGCCAAACAGCCGAACAGCTTTGTTTTTGTCGCGGCCGATTTTGTCCAGATATTTCCCCGAAACAAGGACAACTGATGCCGCGCCATCGGTGATCTGCGAGCAATCCGAAACTTTGAGCGGTGGTGCCACGTGCGGGTTTTTATCCGAAACTTGTGACGCGGAATCGAGAGTGAGATCAGCATCGCGCATTTGCGCGAGCGGATTCAGTTTCGCGTGCGCATAATTTTTCCATGCCACCAGTGCCAGAGCCTCTTCGGTCGCCCCGTATTTCTCGGTGTAAATCTGCGCGATCCGTCCAAACAGCTTCGGGAACATGAAATCGCCGTACTCCGGCTTTTCATTGTGATAGTCGGCAGCCGCGCCGAGCACGTCAGAACCGTCGAGGGCCGACATCGTTTTCTGCTGTTCCGCGCCGACGACCAGCACGACATCATAAAATCCGCCGATGATCCATTCGGCGCCTAACAACACTGAAAGCGCGCCAGACGCGCAGGCCGCTTCGGTATGCATCGTGGGAATGCCTCGCAATTTCGGATCGATCTCCGGGATAAACGCACCGAGCTGCAACTGTTTGGTGAACTGGCCAGCGTTGAAATTGCCAACTGCTCCCGCCTGAATTTCGCCGGGATCGACCTTTGCATCTTCGATCGCCTTTTTACCGGCCTCAATAATGATGTGCCGGATGGTTTTACCTTCCTTCTTAAGGTTGCGCTTAAAATCCGTGCGCCCGCCCCCAAGAATGTAAACTGATTCGCTCATGTTTTTACCTTAGCTAATTTCCAGGTCACGTCATCCCTCAGCGAAGCCGAAGGGATCCCGCAGCCGCCAGCGTTGACGCGACTCTAACTCTGGGGAGCGCACGCGCCTCGCGTGCACATTTCGGCGCCCTCGCCGAAATGCCTGTGAAAAGTTCGCGATGGCGAAGGCGCCATCGTCAGCGCGCGAGCCGCGTGCGCTCCCCAGAGGTTATCCGCCGAACGCGTCGAGCCCTGTTATGTCCCGCCCAATGGTCAACGTGTGAATGTCGTGTGTGCCTTCGTACGTGTAGACGCTCTCCAGATTCATGAGGTGTCGGATTACGGAATACTGGTCAGTGATACCCGCAGCGCCAAGAATGTCCCGCGCCTTGCGTGCACATTGCAGCGCCATCCAGACATTGTTCCGTTTCGCCATTGAGATCTGCGCAGGACGCGATTTGCCTGCCTCCATCAGACGAGTAAGACGGAGCGCCAATAACTGCGCCTTGGTAATTTCCTGCGCCATCCAGACAAGTTTTTGTTGCACGAGTTGGAAGCTGGCGATCGGGCGTCCGAATTGTCCCCGCCCTTTTGCATAAGCCAGCGCAGTTTCATAGCAATCAATCGCCGCGCCGATGACGCCCCACGCGATTCCAACACGCGCATAGGAAAGGCACGATAACGGCGCGCGAAGTCCACGTGCATTCGGCAGGCGATTCTCCGCAGGTATCCGGCAATTCTCAAACCAGCATTCCGACGTGCGTGACATTCGCAGACTGAACTTCCCCTCGATATCGCGCGCGCGAAATCCAGGCGCGTCCTTCTCAACCACGAATCCGCCCACATGGCCGTCGTCATCTTTGGCCCAAACAACTTTGACGTCCGCAATCGACGCATTGCCGATCCAGCATTTGCTGCCGTTCAAAATGTAATGATCGCCCTCGCCTTTGGCATGCGTTTCCATGCCGCCAGGGTCGGAGCCGTGTCCATGTTCAGTTAGGGCAAAGCAACCCACGCGTTCGCCCGACCGCAATCCCGGCAACCATCGCGCGTGTTGCTCCGGCGAGCCAAATGAATGGATCGCCTGAATGGCGAGGGCGCCCTGCACTGACGCCAGCGAGCGGACGCCAGAGTCGGCGCGTTCCAGTTCCTGCATGATGAGGCCATACCCCGTGTAGCTTACGCCTGCGCATCCGTGCTCCTTAAGGTACGGTGCGTAAAAGCGTTGTGCGCCCATGCGCGAAATCAAATAGTCCGGAAATTTCGCGGCACGATGACAAGGAACGACCTCTGACAAAACTTCCTGCTGAACAAACTGCCTCGCTCGATCGCAGGTCGCACGCTCTTCGTCGGTGAGAAGTTCTTCGATTTTGTAGTAATCGAGTGAATCCATACAGGCGAACTAGCGAATGCTCGCCAGTGTAGCGGGTGCGAGGCCGAACTCAACGATCCGCGAACAATTGGAGCCGTGAGCACCGCAAGTGAAACGAGATAAAGAATTTATGTCATCTCAGTAAATTTCGATTGCCTTATCGAATTGAATCTCGCAATCATCCATGCGTTCAACACATAAATTTTATGAGAACCACTATCGCATCTACGCTGATTCTAATCGCAACTTGTCTCGGCATATTCACCGCCGCGAGAGGAAATTCTCCCAACATCAAGATCCGTGAAACTGTTAATGCTAACGCGGCCCCCTCAACGCTTGGTGATCCGCGCTCCCCGATCCGTCACGTGATCGTTGTGGTCGGGGAGAATCGCAGTTTCGATAATGTTTTCGGCACTTACGTGCCATCTGGCTCGCAGACAATCTGGAATCTTCTTTCCCAAGGTATCGTCTTGAACAATGGCGCCCCGGGACCAAACGCTACTCTGGCCGCACAGCAACAAGCGACTGCTACGACCACCTATCAGATCAGCCCCACGCAAACAGGTCCATTCGCCACTTTGCCTCAGCCAAGCACCACTCTCGATGGCCTGCCAGTCGGACCGTGCATACTCACGGCGCTTATCTACGGCAGTCAGGTATTCTGCACCGACATTGGGCTTGATCCAACATCGCAGGGACTTCTCTCCGCCCGTGGCACAGGTCAACCGCTCTACTATCCGCCGTTGAACATAACTCCCGTGCCTGATTGCCGATATCCGTCCAATCTTCCTAACGGCCCTTACTCGATCGTAGGAGCTTCCCAACTGAACAACTGCGGGCAGCCGTTCCTAGCCAACACCATTGCGAACACGACCTATACCAGCAACACCGGCGATCCGGTGCATCGTTTTTATCAGATGTGGCAACAGTTGGATTGCTCGATTGCAAACATCACGCCGCAGAATCCCAGCGGCTGCAAGAACGATCTCTATCCGTGGGTAGCAATCACGGTTGGCTGGGGATTTACCAATCCGCCAATGACGGACCAGGATACCTATCAGGGCGGCGTGGCAATGGGATACTATAATATGGCCCAGGGCGATTTTCCGTATTTTCTGGATCTGGCAGAGAACTACGCGATAAGCGACAACTACCACCAGCCAGTAATGGGCGGTACTGGCCCGAATTCGCAGTTTATGTTCACAGGGGATGTCTATTACTTCACCGACGCGAACGGAAATCCGGCGATGCCTGCCGCTGGTCTGATTGAGGATCCGAACCCCATGCCAGGTACGAACAACTTCTACAACAACGACCATTTTAACAGTACAGATCCGGGGAGCACAGGTGTCGCTTTCACGAATTGTTCAGATAACACTCAGCCGGGTGTTGAATCCATCATGAGTTATCTCCACGCATTGCCTTATCCCCCGTTCAACGATGGCAACTGCAGTTCAAATCATTGGTACCAGCTCAACAACAATTATCCGTATTACACGACGGCGGGCACAATAATCAGCAATCAGGACATGAACGAATTTCCCGCCGGTCCCGCTTTCTCGATTGGACCGCAGACGCTCCCGACGATCGGCGACGCTCTTTCAGCCAACAACGTTTCCTGGAGATATTACGGAGCCGGCTTCAACCTGGCGGCTCATGAGCCCCCGGAGAACGACCTCTACTGCGCAATCTGCAACGGGTTCCAGTATGCTACCTCAATCATGACGACATCTCTTCGCCAAAATCTCATGGATTTGGAGCAGTTCTATTCCGACGTCGAGACTAACCAGTTGCCCAGCGTTGCTTTTATCAAGCCCGATACCTTGCTCGACGGCCATCCTGGCAGTTCAACGCCGCCGTTGTACGAAGCTTTTGTACGAAAAATAGTGAACACCGTGCGGAGAAACAGTCAGCTGTGGAAGGATACAGCGATTCTTATCACATTTGATGAAGGCGGCGGCCTTTACGACTCTGGATATATACAGCCAATCGATTTCTTTGGTGACGGTCCGCGCACGGTCTTAATTGCAGTTTCTCCTTTCGCCAAACAGGGGCACGTCGATCACACATACGCGGATCACGCATCGATTTTAAAATTTATCGAGTGGAATTGGAATATACCGCCGTTGTCAGCGCGCAGTCGCGACAACTTGCCCAACCCCGTTGCGGCAGGAAACACACCGTATTTTCCGCTTAATAGTCCGGCAATCGGGGATCTTCGAACAATGTTCGACTTTCCCCGGGTAGCTCCAACACCACGGCCTCATCCGACGCCCCGCTAGCTTTTACCACGTGGAACGCTAGGGTGCTTATCGCCACCGTGGCGTTCCTATTTTATCGTTCAAATTTTAAGAATTCTGTCTATGCCTGGCTGGTAGTGCTGATAATGAGCACTGCGGCTGACGGCATTGCTGCCGTTCAGAAAAGCGCCGGCGCAGAATCTTCCCGTGAAGGATTTGATGCTTCTGCTGCCGAGCGCTTCGCAAAACTGGCGCTGGCTTGTGTGCATAAGGAGTATCCGAACAAGATCAGTCACGTTCTAAACAGCGACGCGGATGTCGCGCCGCCGCGAAAACTGACGCCTGCGTTTTGCGGGTGTTACGATTGGCACTCCTCAGTTCACGGACATTGGTTACTGGTGCGGTTATTGCGCACGTTTTCAGATGCCTCATTCGCTAAAGCCGCGCGCGATTCTTTGAAGGAAAGTCTCACTGCTGAGAATCTCAAGGTTGAAGCAGCATATTTACGCGGAGAGGGTCGTGCGAGTTTCGAACGGCCGTATGGACTGGCGTGGCTACTGCAACTGTGCGCCGAGTTGCGCGAATGGGACGATCCGCAGGCGCGAGAGATGTTGGCGAACCTCAAGCCGCTCGAGGATGCAGCGGTCGAGCGATTGAACACATGGTTGCCTAAACTCTCGCACCCAATACGCATCGGGGAGCACAATCAAACTGCGTTCGCGCTTGGACTCATTATCGATTATGCCCGCGGCAAACGTGACGAACATCTCGCCAAACTGGCCGCTGATTCAGCACGAAAATTTTATATGGCGGATAACAATTGCCCGCTCGCATACGAGCCTTCAGGCGAAGACTTTCTTTCCCCATGCCTCGGCGAAGCCGACGTGATGCGTCGCGTCTTGGCGCAAGCTGACTTCGCGAAATGGCTCACGCAATTTTTGCCTCAAATTCCGAGAACGCCGACTGCGGATTGGTTGCCGGTGGTGATCTCACCGGATCCGAGCGATCCAAAGCTGGCGCACCTCGATGGATTAAATTTGAGTCGAGCATGGATGCTGGAAGGCATTCTCTCCTCCCTTCCTGCTGATGATCCGCGTCGTCCAGCGCTGACCAGCGCCGCAGAAGCGCATCGGCGCGCCGGGCTCGCAGCGGTGACCGGCAAGCATTACGAAGGCGGCCACTGGCTGGGCAGCTTCGCGGTTTATCTCACAACTCAGCGCGGTATACAGAAATAACGAGCGTCCGTTTTTCTGTCATTCCCAGCCAGGCGTAGTTTACCGCTCGGCGACTACTTGATCTGATTCCTTGCGAGGCGCTCCTCCCGCGGGATCCCAGGCACGTCGCTGCCAAAAGTCTACCAAGTCGCTTCGACTGCCTCGAAAAACATTGAGCTCTGCCCTTTTGATATTGGCAATGCTTATCGGGTAAGCGGAGCGCGGGAGACGACACTTCCCATCACCGCAGTATTGCCAAAGTGCCCAGTAATTCCATGGCGCCGTCGCACGAGGCTCCTTGGAATAGTTGGCAACCCAGAGCCAGCAATTCGTGAGCGTTCTTCTCTGTGCAGAAGTGACTCGCGGGCTATTCAAAACCTGTGCGAGATGATATTCGCCCGAATAAATCCCGGGATACACACCGGTGCGTTGGCGAATGCGTTCAACAAACGCAACTGCTTGATCGGCCCGCATTGATCCCCCGGGATAATGGCCATTCTTTTCGAAATCGAGCACCAGCAAAACGCCCGTGCTAGGTCGCACCGCAGGGTTCGCCTGAGCCCAGGCGCTGGAGACAACACTGAGGAAATGATCAGCCTGCCGAACTGGATCGCTTCCGTTACCGTAATGATATGCTCCCCACAGCAAGCCCGCTTGTAGCGCGCCGGTTTGTCGGTCGAGATATTTTGGGTCGCGAACGAAGGGCGGATATGTCGCTTCGTGAATCACACCCACGATGCCTTGACGTTTCATCGTGACGAAGTCCGGACGCATCATGTCGTAGTGGGAAAGATTCACTACGTTCGTTGCTGAGAACGCGCCCGCCGGAATTAAAAATAGCAAAGCAGCGCTGCGGGATATCGATGATTTCATCAGAACGCAAATCGCGCCGAAGATATCCAACAGATGTGATCGATTTTCAAGTGCAGTTTGCATTTCCACCGAATTTTACGGCGACGAACCGAAGTCAACCGCGCGCTCTCGCGACATCGAGGTCGCACAGGCTATTCACGTTTCGGAAAAGTAGTGTTTCCTGTTTCGTGACGGATATCTCCAGCAGTTTTCCAGCCGCCACGAGATGGCGAACGATGTTTTGCAACGAAAAATCGCTTCCTGCGAGCGCACTGCGAAAATCAATCTCCGCGTCGCGTGGATAGACGGCTGCCAACGGCTCGGCACAATCATCGATCTTCGCGACAACACCGCGGCCCGGTTCGGCCGCGTCACACAATGATCGAAGATAACTTGGGGTCATGAAGGGCATGTCTATGGCGAGCGCAACAAGATGGGCGGTGTGAATTTTCGCCAGCGAAGCGGCAAGCCCGCTGAGCGGTCCGTATGATGGCGGAATGTCCGCGATGAAGTGCACGTCTGCAGGCCGCCATGATGGATCTGTTCTTGCCGATACAAAAATCTCTGACGGTCGTAATCCGCGCAATGTTTCCAGTTGAATTTGCCAGAGCGGTTTTCCGCGGAAAAGAAATGTCGCCTTATCTGTACCCATGCGACGCGATTCGCCGCCCGAAAGCAGCATCGCACTAACCTCATTCCGGCCCAAGCGGAGCGGCGTCGATGATTCCCGCGGCATCATCTTAAATTAGGTTCGCGAGATCCTTCGACTGCCTCGGATGACCAATTTCGATCGAACGCAATTTTCCACTCGTTAGAATTCTTGCGCGCAGACCGCCGCGACCTTTCAGGAATTCCTCTGCACCGGCTGCCAATGCACGGTCCATCCAGTAGCAGGGCCGGCATTCTTCCGTTCCCAGAAACCGAACGCCTTGAAGCTCGAACTCCTGTCCAATCAACTGGTTCAGATCAACACCGCTCGTGATCACGTTGCGTCGTGCCAAAGCGGGTGAGCACTCATGGAGTTGTCGTGCGTTGCAAAGTTCATCGAAAACTTCCAGGGAAAAGAAAGTAATCTGACCTTTGTAATCGTCCTTGAAATCGAAATATCGATCGCCGCGAATGCCACGGCCCGCGATGCATTCTATCTCGGGCGTTTCAATCATCTGATGCGTATCAGGTTCGCGACCGTGATGGCCAACAAAATTGTGTCCTGTAGAAATGAACAGGTGACAAATTTCCATCGCATCCATGCTACCATTGAGCCGCTCAATTCACATGAAAGAAAGCGGTATCGGATCACAGAAGATCATCCGCCGAAAACGCGACGGTAAGCTCGAGTACCTGCCCGACGAGCTCACGATCGAGGAGCCGCTGGAAATACGCGTTGGGCGCAAGCCCATCGCCACGACGATGCGCACACCCGGTCATGATGAAGAACTCGCTGCAGGGTTCTTAGTGTCGGAGGGTATTGTGCGCGATCGCAATCAGATCGCGAGCATTTCGATCGGCGGCGACAACAGAGTCGTTGTGGAGTTTAGGAGCGACGCAAAATTAAAGCTCCATTCGACGAGACGTTTCGGAACGATCTCCAGTAGTTGTGGTCTGTGCGGCAAAACCAGCATCGTTGCGATCCGGCAAAATTTTCCGGCGATACGATCGAGTAATATCCGGATTGATATCGAAACGCTGCTGGCGCTTCCCGAGATACTGCGCGACGCGCAAAGCCATTTTACGCGCACCGGCGGCATTCATGCCGCCGGAATTTTCGGCTTGGACGGCAAATTGAAAATTGCACGGGAGGATATCGGACGTCATAACGCAGTGGATAAGGCAGTCGGCCGCGCTTTTCTCGACGATCTGCTACCATTGCAGAAACATCTTCTTCTTGTCAGTGGCCGCGCATCATTTGAAATTATACAAAAGGCACTCGCTGCCGGAATTCCGATCGTGGCTGCTGTGTCAGCGCCCTCAAGTCTTGCGGTCGAGCTCGCGCGGGACAGCAACCAAACGCTGATAGCTTTTTTGCGCCCGCCGTCCTTCAACATTTACACGCATATCGAGCGCGTGAT
>JBLMXH010000305.1:0-2940 GCA_050257685.1 Nitrospirota bacterium | reverse complement strand
CAGTCATTTTGCGCAGTTCGCGATGACGCCACGCCACTTCTCCCACGGCTTGTTTTACTTTAGGAATATCGTTTTCATTCACGTTCCGGTAGTGCGTGGCGATGGAAAGACGCTTCCGTTCCACTCGCGCCCCGGAAATTCCGTTTAGCGCTTCCTGTAGCGTTCTTTCGGCCGTATCGAGCTTCGGCACAAACTCGCTGGCAATTTGCCGGCGCAATCCATTCGGGCCGGCAATATCAAATCCATGACTGCCCGCATAAACGATATTCGCGATGCCAACGCGCTCGCGAACATCATCGAGATCCCGACCGCTGAGTATTGCCACCGGCACGCGTGAAGCCAGTTCTTGCAACGCTTCCCGCATTGAATCGGAAAGAAGCGCCTCTTCCGGTTGACTGACGATGGGTGTTAGCGTCCCGTCATAATCGAGAAAAACTGCGACCTGATTGCCGCAAGCCGGAGCGATTATTTCATCGAACCGATCGAGTGCCGACGGAATCCTATTCGGGTTTAACAAAAGCATTTAATATGATTTTAGTAGGTTTCGAACATTAAGAAACGGTCTCTGACCATTCCGCGATAACACTGTAACATAACAACTTCAAACTTCTTGTTTCCATGAATCGCCTGATAGTCGTTTCCAACCGATTGCCTTTTGCGCTCGATTCGGCAGGCGAAGATCTTTGGACGGTCACCCCGGCTGCCGGCGGGCTGGTCTCTGCGGTAAAACCGGTGCTGCGCGAGCGCGGTGGCACCTGGATCGGCTGGCCGGGAATCGCCGGCGAAATTCCCAAGAAACCGCTGCTAGAAGCCACCCATAACGCCGGTTACAAGGTCGTGCCGGTGACGCTGAGTGATATCGAGCGCGATGAATTTTACTACGGCTATTCGAACGAAGTGATCTGGCCGCTGTTTCATGATCTGCAAAGCTTTTGCAACTTCGAGCCGGCATACTGGCAGGCATACAAGGAGGTCAACGAACGCTATGCGGACGCGATCATCCGCTGCGCGCACCCCAACGATTTCATCTGGGTCCACGATTATCACCTGATGTACGTGGCCCAGGCATTGCGGGAGCGAAACGCTTCCAAAAAGCTTTCTGCGTTAACGTTTTTCCTGCACATCCCGTTTCCGCCGTACGACATTTTCGCGAAGCTGCCGCAACAACGCAGGCTCCTGCGCGCGCTGCTGCAGTTCGATCTGCTCGGGTTCCAGGCCCGCCGCGACGTACGCAACTTTGTCCAGTGCGTGCGACGCGTAATGCCGGACGCAAAAGTTCTTTCCCGCCAGGACTTGCAAATGATCCATTTCGAAGACCGCAGGATTTGGGTCGGGCATTTTCCGATCGGAATCGATTTTGACTCCTTTGCAAACGGTGCAAAATCCGAGGCCGTCGCGAAAAAATCGGAGCAATTGCGCGCCGGATTTCCCGGTTGCCAATTGATCCTCGGCTCGGATCGCCTCGATTACAGCAAAGGAATTCCGGAGCGACTGCGGGCGTTTCGCGATGCCCTGGAGCGATATCCCGAGCTGCGCGGACGCGTCGTGCTCATCCAGATAGTGGTACCGAGCCGGGTAGAAATTCCACGGTATCACGAGTTCAAGGGACGCATAGATCGCCTGGTGGGCCACATCAACGGCCGCTTCTCCACGAGCACCTGGATCCCGGTGCAATATCACTTTCGCGGGCTGAATCGCGAAGATCTTCTCGCGCACTATCGCGCCTGCGACATTGCCTTCCTCACACCGCTCAAAGACGGAATGAACCTAGTTGCAAAGGAATACTGCGCATGCCGCGTTAATGAGGACGGCGCACTCATCTTGAGCCAGTTCGCGGGCGCCGCCGAACAGCTCAAATCGGGGGCGATGCTGGTGAATCCTTACGACGTCGAGCAGATGGCCGACACGATCTTGAACGCGTTCCGCATGGATCACGCGGAGCGCAGCCCCCGCATGAAACGAATGCGACGCAATGTACACAACGAGAACGTTTTTTGGTGGGTCGATTCGTTTCTCAAAGCCGGAGCGAAACTTGCTGCAAAGCAGCGGAGCGCCGGAAGGCTGTGACAATTTTCCAGCCGTGACGTGTAACCCGCCGGCTGCCCAAGCCATCGCTTTCTACGCAGTGGAATTCGGAAAAGGCGCTCTCGTGAAAACGGTCCATTCGTGAGGTACGCTTGTCCGATGGCAATCATTGGTAACCTGCAGAAAATTTCAGACACGGTTTGGGAGTTACCCGCCACGTACAAACAGGGTATGCGCGTGCCGGCCCGGATCATTGCGACGGAAAAACTGGCGCGCGAGATGGACGAAACAGTTTACCAACAAGTCAGCAACGTCGCCACATTGCCGGGCATCACGCGCTACGCGTTCTGCATGCCTGATGGCCATAGCGGCTACGGATTCCCGATCGGTGGCGTCGCGGCGATGGACGTGCACAAAGGCGGTGTGATCTCGCCCGGCGGTATCGGGTTCGACATCAATTGTGGAATGCGGCTAGTCACCACAAATCTCACCCTGGCCGAAGTGCAACCGCGTTTGAAGGAAATTGTCGATCTTCTGTTCCAACGCGTGCCTGCGGGCGTCGGCAGTCACGGGTTTCTTAAATTATCGCACAGCGAGTTTCGCGATTTGGTGGAGCAAGGGGCACGCTGGTGCGTCGAACGCGATTTCGGCTGGCAGGAGGACCTCGAACTGACAGAGGAGGATGGTTGCATTTCCGGTGCGGACGCATCGAAGATCAGCGAGCGCGCAGTTGAGCGCGGTTACAACCAGGTCGGTACACTCGGCAGCGGCAATCATTATTTGGAGGTACAGGCGGCGCGGCCTGAAGACGTGCGGGACAAAGAACTTGCCGCAAAATTCGGGATTACGATTCCAAACCAGATCGTAGTGATGTTCCACTGCGGCAGCCGCGGTTTCGGACATCAGGTCGCCACT
>JBLMXH010000304.1:0-6529 GCA_050257685.1 Nitrospirota bacterium | reverse complement strand
AGATGCGAAAACTGTTGCAACAGATTAAACGCGAGCTGAAGACGGCAAAACATTGCGCTATTTACGAAGAGGAACTTACTCGGGTTTGGCCGAATGACGGAAATCAGCGCGAACCGAAAATCGCGCGCTTTGCCGAGAACAATGGATTTCGCCTGCGATTTTATCGCGAAGGTCTATGCGCGATTTTCGATAGAGAGCCACACAACCGTAGCCAGGAGCAGTAATCACCGGACTTTTTCGGAAGCGTAGACGTTGCCTCGAAATGGGCGGGACGAACCGCCCAGTGGAGAAAAGGAGGATTTTCCCACCGCTGATGCATTACTTGCGGTCGGCGCGGTGTGGCGGCACGAGCCGCAAGCAATGCATTCCATCCAGCGGTCACCAAACGGGTGAACGATCAACGATCTGAAGAAGCAGACGCCATTTCAGGCTCCATCAGAGCCTCTGGGTTCACGATGTCTTCAGCCAGCTTGTTCAGAAGCTCGTTTGTCTCCGATTCCTCATCGAGAGTTTGCTGCAGAAGCTCCGCGGATTTGTCCTGCCCAAGGAGTTGCGCAAAGGTGCGCACGCTGCCATAACTGGCAATCTCGTAGTGCTCGACTTTTTGAGCAGCCACAATGATTGCCGCGTCGAGCACGGAATCCTCCCCGTCCGCCTTAAGGACCTCTGATCCCTCTTCGATCAAGCCTTTCATGGCCTGGCAAGTTTTGCCTTTTGTTTTCTCGCCGAGTTCTTCGAACACTTCCTCAAGCCGCTCGATGTGACCCTTAGTCTGTTCGAGATGCTTTTCGAAAGCTTCCTTCAGCTCGTCTGATGAAGCCGCTTTGGCCATCTTCGGCAACGCTTTGACCAGTTGGCCTTCAGCATTGTACAGGTCGCGAAGTTCGTTGACGTAAAGTTCTTTCAATGTGTCCAGATTCATGATCCCTCTTCTTTCTCCCTTTCTTTTCCTGGTTTGTAGTTCGGTTGTTTTTAGGCACGGTACGCCTGTACCGGCCACAAACATGAAACGTGGCGAATGAACGAAATGCGCGTGTGCCGCCTTAGAATTTTTGAAATTCGCGATCGGCAACGCCGCGGAGCTTATCGTCAGTCGGCAATGCGTTTTGAAAGGATCGCATTGAGGATTCCAATGATTGCTCAACTCTTCTCATCCGGGAATCCGCCAACCGGTTGTAGGCGTTTATGTAATCGCTTGCCATGCGGCTCGCTGTGAATCGCTGCTCAAAAACCTGGCGGCATCGAGCGCGGTTCAGGTCGCGAACCCTACGCGTAGCTTCGACCGCTTGTTCGATGTCATTTACCACGAAGCCTGTGACGCCGTCGTCCATGACTTCTGCAACCGAGCCGCCTGCGTACGCAACGACCGGTGTGCCACACGCCATCGACTCAATCATCACGAGTCCGAACGGTTCGGGCCAATCAATCGGAAAGAGCAACGCGTAGGCGTTCCCTAGGAATTGGTCCTTATCCTTATCGCTGATTTCCCCTAACCATTCTATGTGCGAGTCGTTCAAAAGCGGCTCGATGTCGCGCTTAAAATAGCGTCTATCAGCGCGATCGACCTTCGCCGCGATTTTGAGCGGCATTCCCACTCGCTTGGCAATCTCGATGGCGCGGTCTACTCGCTTTTCCGGCGAGGCACGTCCCAGAAATGCCAGATAACCCCCGGGCTCAGGATGAAATTGGAATAGGTCTTGGGGTAACCCATGATAGATGGTCGCCTGCCAATTTGCGCACGGCCACGGCACGCGCTGCGCATTAGAGATCGAGATCATTGGCATTTCTCGAAACCGCTCGTACAACCGAAGCAACTCGGGAGTATCCAGCCGGCCATGCAATGTTGTCACGTGGGGGACTGTCAGGTGACGCGATATCAGATAATGCAAACAACCGGTGTGAAAATGAATCACGTCGAATTCACCGGCGCGTTGCATCACATGGTCCATGAGCAGCACTTCGCGCGACAAATAATCGGTAGCACGCTTATTTTGCCGAAATGAACGGCGGCACACAGGAATCAGATCGGCGGATGTGACTGAGTCACCACTGGCGAAGAGAGTCACCTTGTGGCCCAGGCGCACCAACTCTTCAGTCAGATATGCAACAATCCGTTCCGTTCCTCCGTAATGTTTCGGCGGCACACTCTCAACTAGTGGCGCAACCTGCGCGATTCGCACTCTATCCCCCCCACTCCTCTCCATTAATCTGGTTATTCGCTGCATATTCGAATCGGATACAAACTCTGGTTCTATGCGTTGCACCGGTGTGAAAAAAAAGTTACAAAAATTTTTCCGGCAGGGTTTCGGAGAGTCTGGCCACCTCCTGCCGCGGATGACTAACTGCACCGGCATGATGTCTGCCGCACGTTAAACACATTTCTCGCTAAAGCGTCCGGCTACCTTAACGCGCGCGTAATTAGTGCAGAACCAAAACAAGTGACCGTGAAACTGAAATTGATCGTCGCAGTGATTATCGCATCGGCGACGATGGCGAATGCAAACCTGATCCCACCTGGCGTTCCGCGAGACAGGTCATGTTGCTGACACTGGCGGCACATCGATGCTATTGGCTGCAGGATTTGTGGTGTTAATCGGTTGCAAACGCTTTCGCATCATCTGAAGGAAAGCGACCCTCGCATCAAGGGCGGAGCGTTTTCTAATGCGCCTCGACTTCCTTCCTCTCGACCCGCACCGCGTATTCGTCCGTTTTTACTCCCCGACCAGATCGATCGGCATACACCTGGGTAAACTCGGCGCCGAACAACAGAATTTGCGATGAGTAATAAATCCAGAGTAACAACGTAATCAGAGAACTGGCCGGTCCATAAGCTGACCCAGCAGCCCCGCTCCCCAGGTACAAACCGAGAAGCCATTTGCCGATACCGAAGAAGATCGCTGTCATGACTGCGCCTATCCAAACGTCTCGCCACTGAATCTTAGCGTCAGGCAAAAACTTAAAGATCATGGCGAAAAGCAAAACAATGACTGCAAAGTCAAATATCAGGTAAACGCTCATCGCGACTACGACGCCGCTCGGTAACACGGATTGCACGTAATGACTAAATCCCTTGAGCAGGCTCTCCAGCGTTAATGAAACGAGCAGCAGGAAACAGACGCCTGCCACCATGGCGAATGAAAGAAATCGGTTCCGCAAAAATCCCCAGATCCCATGTGTCGGTTTTGCTTTAACTTCCCAAATCGTATTCAACGCGTCCTGCAGTTGACCGAAAACGCCGCTCGCCCCGAAAAGCGCGAGGGCAACGCCGATGATGGTCGCGATGGTACTTTTGCCTGGCTGGGATGCCTTCTGCGCGATGTTTTGCACGACTTGGACGGCGCTTGGATCCAGAAAGTAACTCATCTGTTGCGTGATCTTGTTCCATGCGCCCGCTGGATCGTCACGGAAGATGATTCCGATGACAGCGAGCAGAACGAGAATCAGCGGTGCGAGGGAAAAGACTGTGTAATATGCAAGCGCCGCGCCCAATTGTGGCGCTTTGTCTTCGAGAAATTCCTGCCCCGTTTGCTTGAGCAGACTGAAAGCGTTGCCGAAGAAGGATGTGTTGCGCTCCTTTGCCACACAACAAAATTCGTTCGTAGTGCCGTGGTTGGTTTGCGAAAAGAGATCTGCGAACGTGTGCAGACCTGTGGCCAATCAAATTGTTAGGGCAGGCAGTCCCTGCAAGGCCGCCGCTTGCACGGGGTGCGAGCCTAGCAAAGCGCAAATATCAATGCGTGAAGCGTCCATGTTCGTTTTCCCTGCGAACTACATCACGTGCTCCCGATAAAGCCGCCATTGCCGCCGATGGAAACCCGATCGGTCGACGACATTCCGACCGGCGGCGACTGGCAGTATGAACCGAAATGGGACGGGTTCCGCTGCCTGGTGTTTCGCGATGGAGACAAGATTTTTCTACAATCAAAGAAAGGTCAGCCGCTAGGGCGTTATTTCCCGGATGTAGTTGCCAACGTCGCAAAGCTGCCAGAGCAACGGTTCGTTCTCGATGGCGAACTGGTGATTCCGGTTGGCGGCGCACTTTCATTCGACGAATTACAATTGCGCCTGCACCCCGCAGCGAGTCGCGTTCAAAAACTCGCTGCAGCTCACCCGGCGGTTTATATCGTGTTCGATCTGCTCGCCGAGGACTGCGAATCGAATTTGAAACGGAATCTGCGTGAACGAAGGCAGCTTCTGGAGAAATTCGCCCGTTCGAATCTGCGATCGGCGAAGAACATACGGCTTTCCCCGGCAACGACTGATTACAACATCGCGAACCATTGGTTCCGAAAAACCGGCCGTGATCTTGACGGCATCATCGCGAAGCGGCTGGACGCGCCGTACGCTTCTGGAGAACGCACTGCTGCAGTGAAAGTGAAACAGATCCGCAGCGCCGATTGCGTTGTGGGCGGCTTTCGCTACGCGACCGGCACGCGCGTCATCGGTTCTCTCTTGCTTGGGCTTTACGGCGATGACGGTTTACTACATCACGTCGGATTTATCTCTGGATTCAAAGCGTCGGAACGTGGCGCGTTAACACGAAAATTTGAGCGATTGAAAAAAACGCCGGGTTTCAGCGGCAACGCGCCCGGAGGACCAAGCCGTTGGAGCACCGAGCGCACTGGTGAATGGGAACCGGTCGCACCGAAAATTGTCGTCGAAGTCGCGTATGATCATTTTACCGGCGGCCGGTTTCGACACGGCACAAGATTTCTGCGCTGGCGGCCTGACAAAGATCCTCGCCAGTGCACGATGGACCAGGTGGAGCACCGCGAGGGAAAAGCGATAACGCTGTTGCAACGTCAGAATCGTACTCGCAACAGATCTTGAAAGGTCCGCGTCGTGCGGAAAACCCTTCGTGGACGAGCGGGTTCGCACTTCCCAACTACCGCATAGCCTAAAACGGTTCAGCGGCACGGAACCCCGTGCCGCTGCTTTTACTTACACGCCATCATCTGGCGCATTATAAATGCACTCGCAGTGAGTGCGTGACCTCACTAATAACCGGGGCCGTTCGCCTGTGTGTCCTGATCCTGCTGATTGTGTTGCGTGCGATGTTTGCTCGACTTTCCGGTTTTGTGCTTCGTGGTTTTATTCTGTCTGTTCAATGGTGCAGCCTCGTCGGGGAAGCTTTGCTGGTTCTGCCCCGTGTTCGGCATGTTGTTGTACCCGCGATTACCCAGATGCGTGTTAACGCTGGGACTGGTGGACGGAGCGTACTGATTAGGCGCCTGTCCCGAACTCTGGGTCTGCGCTATCGTGCCCGCACTTATCGCCATCATACCCGCTGCTACAGCAGCGGCGACTTTAGTTTCTATTGATAATTTCATGTTTCCGTTCTTTTCCCTTTTATTTGTTTCTTTGGCGTGGTTTATCGCCAGCTCTTCCAAAACAGCTCCTTTTTGGCTCTTGTGGATCAGAGAGACAGAGATGTCCGATCGATATGAAACGAACGAGATGAATCTCTCGCGAAAACGACGGCCTTGCTTCTTGGTACGTCTTCGAATCCCAATGCGCTAATGGATGTCGGGGTCATGACCGACTGCCACAGGGCCGGAACACTGCTCGACCATCGCTGACTTCTAACGTGTTGCCACGTGCATGGCTATGAAACTCTTTCCCAATGGCAAGTGAATACCCGGTTGAGAAAATATTTTTACTCCTAAGCAAAAGCGGTAGTGGCTGCCGTGAAAATTCCCAGCTCACAACTGTTTTGCTCTGAAGCTTAAATTCGTTGCGGCTCGACTCGTTAGGCTTCGCACTGCCGCAACGCCGCACAGATCTCGGGCAATGCCCGCATTTTGCGGCGTTAAGCGCCTGGCACTTCGACGCGCTCCAGATCAGAAATCGCGGGACCATTGATGACGCAGCCTAGCGCGTCGAATCGAGAACCGTGGCACGGGCAGTCCCAGGTTTTCTCGCAGGCATCCCAACGCACTACACACCCCAAGTGCGGGCAGACCGCTGAAAAGGCATACAGGTCGCCATTCGCATCGCGAAATGCAGCGATCTTCTTTAACCCATGACGCAAGACCGCCCCATGTCCGGGCTGGATCTCATCCACCGACTTCACCGAGCCCGGTGTGATGTAATCGCGAAATTGCGCGGCGACGTTGGCGTTCTCGGCGACGTAATCCGCGAGAGCGCGCGGCTTCAATGTCTTGCGCGACGGGTCATACAGTTTGGACCATGGATTTTCCCGGCCCGCAATGAGATCGCCGATCAACATTCCGGCGATTATCCCGTGCGTAATTCCATTGCCGGAATCTCCGGTGACTACATACACATTCTTGTCGCCCGGGTTCCGGCCGATGTACGCCACACCGTCCGCAGGTTCCATTACTTGGCCGGACCAGCGGTCAGTGATCTCTGAAAAAAATGGAAATCGTTCACGCGCCCATTGCTCCAGCGCCGAGCGAATTGCCCACGAACACAACATCAGCTGCGACTTTGAGCGGGTAGATGGTTACTTATTTCTGCCGCCCGGCGGTTCGGTCGATGAATTGATGAAGGAGTTGGACGCAATTCA
>JBLMXH010000303.1:0-7785 GCA_050257685.1 Nitrospirota bacterium | reverse complement strand
GAGGCCGTGAAGGCAGAACTGGCGAAAAGGATGGCCCAAGCGGAGGCGGCAGCCAAAGGCACGGGTCAGTAATCGAAATGACTTTTACGGCGGGCGGCTCGCAGGGGTCGCCCGCCTTTTCATTCGACTTCCCTTCGATTGTGAAACACGTGCGCCATATCGTTAGGCGTCCCGAAGAGACCCTGCATATTGCCCTAAAGTCTTATTGCACGCTCAACGGGCGGCGATAAGATTTTTTGAAACGACCCAAGCCGCCATGAAATTGCTGAATACTTTATTGTTACGATCTGCAATCGTTATTCTGGTTCTTTTTACACTGTCCATCGGGAGTGCTGCTGACAAAGCTGCTTCCGATCAATCGGGCGACTCCAGTTGGCCACGGGAAAAATACCAGAATGGCACCCGGCTCATTATTTATCAGCCACAGGTCGATGACTGGAAAAACTTCCAGGATCTGAGCTGGCGAATGGCGATTTCGCTCACGCCAAAGGGCGGGAAAACAGCAATCGGCGTGGTGGAAATGAAGGGGACCACCAGCATAGACAACGTTTCCAAGCTGGTTCTCATCAGCAATCCGCAGGTTACGGGAACGTACTTTCCATCTCTGGACCAGGCCACTAAGGAAAAAATGGATCAGCTATTTAAAAGCTTTGTTCCATCGACCCTCGAGGTTTCTTTGTTT
Organism: Nitrospirota bacterium; assembly: GCA_050257685.1. GTDB lineage: Bacteria > Verrucomicrobiota > Verrucomicrobiia > Chthoniobacterales > UBA10450 > Udaeobacter. The sequence goes on along the minus strand of JBLMXH010000303.1, from coordinate 7,103 downwards.
CGTCTGATTGCATCGACGCCGAAGAAGGAGGCGCCGGCGGGTGTGCAACTGAACAACGAGGCACCCAAGATTTTTGTCGGCTATCGTCCTTCGATCCTGTTGAGCGTGAATGGTGAGCCGGTCCTTTCACCAGTTCCGAATACGAACTTGAAGTTCGTCGTCAATACGCAGTGGCCATTGTTTTTCGACGAGGGGAATTCCACTTACTATCTTGCGGTTGGGCAGCAATGGCTGACTGCCAGCAGCCTCGACGGCAAATGGTCGGTCACGAAGAAGCTGCCGCCCGACATGTCCAAGGTCCCGGAGGATCAGCAGTGGACCGCGCTGAAGAAATTTATCCCGCCATCAGCGAAACCGGGAGCAGTCACTCCGGACGTCTTTTACAGTGACAAGGCAGCGGAAGTCATCCTTTTTGATGGTCAGCCGGCTTATGCGCAGATCCCGGACACACAGCTTCAATATGCGACGAACACGAATAGCGTCGTCTTTGTCTATACGCCGACACAACAATTTTACTATTTGACAGCTGGTCGCTGGTTCAGCACGAGCGATCTGCAGAACGGGCCTTGGACTTACGCGACGGCGGATCTTCCTGCCGATTTCGCGAAAATCCCGCTGAGCAGTCCAGCGTCAGGGATACTGGCTTCGGTTCCGGGGACCGAGGAAGCAAAAGATGCGGTCTTGCTGGCGCAGGTTCCGACAATGGTGACGGTCAACGCCAAGGCAGCGGCATCCAAGGTCAAGGTCGCTTATGCCGGTGATCCCAAGTTTGAGCCAATCAAGGGGACATCGATGGAGTACGCTACGAACACGCAGGATAAGGTGATCAAGCTCGGAGATGTCTACTACCTTTGTCTCCAGGGCGTGTGGTTCATGTCTCCTAATGCGACCGGGCCATGGACTACGTGTACCTCAGTTCCAAAGGAGATCTATACGATTCCCTCCAGTTCGCCGGTCTATAACGTGACCTATGTTACTCAGACCGGAAATCCTGACGGCACAGTTACGTCGAACTACACAGCCGGATATTTGGGCACATTTATCCTGGGTGCGGCTACGGGAGCGATCCTTGCCGACGGAAGTGGCTATTGGTGGCCGCCGTACTGTTCCGGTGGCGACTATTATCCATATCCTGCGACGTACTGTGGCGCTTACTGGGGCTATGGTTATCATCCGTACGCGACGCCTTACTACGACTACAACACAGGCGCTTATGGCTGGAAAGCGAGTGCCTATGGCCCTTACGGGTCGGCAACTGCCGGGGCTGGTTACAATCCTTACACGGGGACGTACGCGCGAGGCGGTACGGTCTCAACACCGTATGGCAGCAGAAGTGCGGCGCAGGCCTATAACCCGTACACAGGAACATACGCGCAGACGCGCCAAGGCTCGAGTCCGAATGCTCAATGGGGAAGCTCCTACGTATCGCGAGGGAACCAAAGCGCCACCATGGGGCACTACTCTACTTCCAACGGAACGGTAGCCGGGGCTTCAACCTCGAAAGGTGGCGAGGCTGCAGGCGCGAATACTAAATGGGGTAACTCCGCCGCCGGCAAGACTGCCAGCGGTAACATGTATGCCGAACACGATGGCAACGTTTACAAGAATACAGGCAACGGCTGGCAGAAGTACAACAACGGAAGTTGGAATTCCGTAAACAAGCCGCAGCCGAACTGGCAGGGAGCGGAAAATAGCGAGCAGCGGGCGGGCAGCGAATCTTACCAGCAACGGTCCTCTCAAGGGAACAGCTACAATCGCTCAAGTCAGGGCAGTTCCGAGCGGTCAGATTTTGATTCTCAAAGACAAAACCTGGATCGGGAGGCACAAAACCGATCCCGGGGCGATTTTTCCAACCAACGCTTCCAGAACTTTCAACGCAGTGGCGGAGGAGGGTTTGGTGGCTTCGGTGGTGATCGTTTCGGTAGCGGCGGTGGCGGGGGATTTGACCGTTTCGGAGGGGGCGGGGGCGACAGGTTTGGCGGTGGCGGCGGCAGGTTCGGCGGGTTTGGCGGCGGTGGCGGCGGGTTCAGAGGCCGGCGGTGAAAAATTAATGCTTGGAATTCACTTCTTTTGTTTCTATAACACTTGAGTCAGTGCTTAAACACACTCCAATCCAAAAATATGAAAAAACTACTAACACTTACCAATATTCTCGGCGTCGTGGTAGCCTTGGCGCTGATAACAGCGTGTCAGACCACCACCGGCGGGGCCGGCAGCAGTCAGGCTGTTGCCCAGCGGGAGGCCCTGCTTGCGCAGTCTGGTTTTAAGGTCATAACAGTTACGACTCCCAAGCAGCAACAGGCTATCAATGGACTGGCCCAGAACACCGTCTCCGCCGTGAAGTACAACGGAAAATTGTACTACGTGTACCCCACTACAACGAAGGATAAGGTCTATGTTGGGAAACAAAAGCAAGTGGACGCCTTTAAGAAGACGCTGGCGGCGCAGCAGACTCAACACGCTCAGGCAGGTCAATCGACGATGAACCCAGCCCCAACAATGTCATTTCAAGGTCATGGCCAGCACGATGTCGTTGCCCAACAGTTCGATGGCTTTGGCCCGATGGGAACTGCACAGCTGGGAGATTGGTAAGCAATAACGATACATGACGCGGGGACGGCAGACATAACTCCGTGCTGCCCCGATGGAGAATCACATACTCACTGATGTGAGCGATGTGAAACGGGTGCAACGCCTCTTAGGGGTTGCCGTCCTCACGTTTGGAATCGCCTTGTGCGTTTGCGCCGGCCAGCGCTGGCCGGGGCCTGGCGGCGAGAATTTCGCTTTGGGCGTGACTGCGCGCTTCGTGTCAGGAGAAGCAGCAACAGTCGACCTGGACCAGCAGGTCAGTGACCTCGCTGAGCAAACTTGGTTCCTGGCCTTCAGGTTCAAATCGCTCCTGTCTTCGCAAAGCCTATCAAAGGCACCCTGTTGCCGTGACGAAAAACAATGAGTACGACTCGCAAAGCCGCCGTACATGCGAAGGAGTCAGTTAAGGCGCTGACGCGAAAATTACGATTCCGCCGATTTTCCGCCGTACAGTTGCTCATTGCTCTCGGTTTCCTGTTCATCTTTGCGCCTTTTGTGGAGGACATTAGAGATGGACCGCTTTTCTTATCGATTTTGGTTTCCCTTGTACTTGTTGCAGGGGTCATTGCTGTTGCGGATCGCAAACATTTTTTGGTTATCGCGATCGTGCTCGCAATTCCGGCAGTCGGCGGGAGATGGGTGAATCATTTCCGACCAGACCTTGTTCCTCCGCGTGTCTTCCTTATCGCAGGACTCCTGTTGATTGCGTTTGTCATCGCTAATCTGCTGCGTTATGTCCTGCGTGCTCCCTCAGTGAATACCGAAGTGCTTTGCGCGAGCATTTCGGCTTACCTGATGCTCGGGCTGGTTTGGGCAATGGCCTACTGGCTTGTTGACCGGTTGACGCCAGGTGGAGCTTTCTCTTTCAACACGAACGCAGGATCGCGATCCATCCAAGGGTTGACTGGTATGTACTTTAGCTTCGTGACCCTGAGCACGGTCGGCTACGGAGACATTACTCCCGTCTCAAAGGCCGCGCGCTGGCTTGCGGCAATGGAGGCGATGACGGGGTTACTCTATGTGGCGGTCCTGATCGCACGCCTGGTTTCCCTTTATTCAGCACCTAAACGGGCTGACAAGCCTGAAGAATGAATCAGGATACAACGCAAATTATGCGGTGACAGATCGAGGAAAAGCCGCGGGACGATAGCCCTAAAGTCCCATAGGCAAGCGGAAAGCCGCAGGCCAAACTCATTAACTAATGACGACGACGCAGCGTCAAAATCTCAACAGGTTCATCAATCTTGATCGGATGAAAACAAGTGTTCACGAACGCCTGATTGGCGCAATAACGTGTATCGCGTTTTTCGCCGGCTGCGCCACCACACCTCAGACAGGCCCACAATATGCGCCCGCTTCAAATACGTTGAATGAAGCGCGTTCCTCGCATATCCCGCTTCAGACGCGAATCGCCGATTATTTGCAGGTTGCTGCCATGACTGCTCCCCTGCTGAGCAGCGACGGTGATTCATCCGCCGCGCGCGCCGTTTACAACACCGCTGCAGCCGAACTCACCGTTCTCCTTCGTTCGGCCGATGAGGGCCGATTCTGGAATCATTCGCTGACTGTAACGAATGGCGGCGCGACCTATCATTTGCGTCTTCAACCTGGCTCCTATGGCATTTGGTCCCCAGCCTACTTCACTTCCTTTATGCTGCCTGTTTCGATCAAAAACGAAGGACGAGTTAAAACGTTTAACGAGGTGGCAGGCGTTGGTGGCGCACTAGTCGGAGTGCATCTTCAACCTGGCGAAGAATTCGCATTTCCGCGTGGGATCAGCGCACCTGTGACAGCCACACTGGATTTTCACGGGCACGACGTGACACTTGCCCTGCGCGACCCTGCAACCACGCCGAAGGTCCGCGTGCAAGGCTCAGTCCGTCCATTGGCTGCCAACTATTCCGCCCCGCTCCTTTACTATAAGCATATCAACGAAACGTTGACGGGGTTGATGGGCGCGTTTGATATCAGCCATTTCTCTGGTCCCACGGGCCTTTACTTTCTACAACCTTACGATCCCAACAAGATTCCAGTAGTCTTAGTTCACGGTCTTCTAGCCACGCCACAAATGTGGGTGAACCCAGTTAACGAACTCGAGATGGATCCGGCGTTACGGGAACGCTATCAATACTGGGTATTCGGGTATCCGACCGGTAACCCAATCGCTTACTCGGGTCTCAAGTTGCGCGAAGCCTTGGCAGATGTGGACAAACTTTACCCAAACCATAAGCCCTACGTGGTAATCAGCCATAGCTTGGGCGGAGTAGTGGCCCAAATGCAGGTTGTGACGCTAAAGCCTGAAAACTGGGAGCGTGTTGTTGGGGAGCCGGCCAAGGAAATTTTCCGAAGACTGCAGCCAAACGACATGATTTCTCGCGCTCTGTTTTTTAGAGCAAACCCGCGGATCAAACGGGTCGTGTTCATTTGTACCCCGCATCGTGGAAGCAAACTGGCCATTAGTCCCATTGCAGAATTTGGGATGCGCCTTATCACCTTGCCAAGCAACATTGCCGGCGCGATCAAGAACCAGGTTGGTTCCGAGCTTGCAGATGTGCGTGGACTTCAGGATCGACCCAATGTTGCCACTGGCCTTTCACCGGACAGTCCAGCTTTAAGAACGATGGATACCGTTCCGGTAGAGGCGCCGTATCATTCAATTATCGGGAATCGCGGCCTGCCCGGGCCGTTGATCGACAGCAGCGATGGGATTGTGCCTTATTGGAGCTCGCATATGAACCGCGCGCTATCGGAGTGCATTGTTCCCGGTCCCCACGGCCTCGTCGACTATCCGCAAAACATTGCCGAAATGAAACGCATCCTGCATTTGCACCTTAAGGTGACTGGCGACCAGACTGTCGCGCGGGTCACACCGTAAATTCATTTAATCTGCGACCGGCGGAGAACAATCAGAGGCGACAAGAGTAAGCGTCCTGAGATTTTCCAACGTTAAAGACGCCCGCTGTCGCGTTGGCATTGGTAGCGCTAGAGTAACGGTCGTTTCAGCAGGATTTATCTATGGAGATTCACCAACTGCGTTATTTCGTCGCGGTAGCCGACGAAGGGAACTTTTCACGGGCGGCGGCGAAGGTGCGCGTGGCCCAGCCCTCACTCAGCCAGCAGATTCGAAAACTGGAAGCGGAAATCGGCCAGCCGTTATTTGATCGCCTGCCGCGATCGGTCGTCCTCACTGAAGCGGGTCGATATTTCCTCGATTACGCCCGCCAGATTTTGGCATCGATTCGAGATGCGCGTCGATGCGTCGATGAACTCAAAGGATCGGTCACCGGCAAGCTGGCCGTTGGGGCGATTCCTACAATTGCGCCGTACGTTCTTCCGGAGTTGGTTGTGAAATTCCAAAAAGATTATCCCGACGTCACTCTGGAGCTTGTAGAGGACGTTACGGCCGGCATCAGTCGGCGTATAGATGCTGGCGAACTCGACGTCGCGCTGGCATCCACATGCGAACCGAGTCCAACCCTGCGAAGAGAATCGTTGGGCCGGGAACCGTTACTGGCGCTGGTCCCCGAGAAAGATCCTCTCGCGACAAAGACCCTGATTGAGCTGGATGATCTGAAGTCGCAGCGGTTTCTGCTGCTTCACGAAATGCATTGCCTTTCCCAACAAGTGCATTACCTGCTCGAATCTCGCCGACTTCGCCCTGAGATCGCGCTCGCCGGCAGTCAGCTTACCACCATCGCCCGCATGGTCGCCGCTGGCATAGGCGTTTCAATCGCGCCGCAAATGATGGTCAAACAGCAGGCCATGCCCGGATGCGTCAGCCTACCGTTCGCTCCACCAGTCCCCGAGCGAGAATTGAATTTTCTTTACAACCCGCTGCGGTTTCAGAGCAAAGCGGCAGCGGCCTTTCGACGAGAGGCCGCCGCCGTGTTGTCAGGCAAAGATTCGTCAACAGCTTTCATTGGCGATGCGCCAAATTGACCCTTATCTCATCGTCTCCAGCGCCGTCGCTACCATCGATAACATCGGCCAGACGACGAGAATCAGGATGACTCCAAAGACAACGAGCTCAGGGAGATAATGAGGTCCCGTCCTATACACATATCGTTCCTCGAGGAAGCGTGAAATACGCTGTCCTATCGGCATTCTAGTTTCCATGCTATCAACCGGCCACAGACCGAGGCCGGATTGAAATACTTTGTGCGTCTAGGCGTGATAGGTTTTAGCTATCACGGGGGTAGACACACCAAAGGGAGAAACCGGAACTAAGAAAATTTCTTTGGCTCGTCGAATCCAAGCATTGTGCCACGGCAATTCGCGACACCGCAGTGGCATGCGAACTTCTTTTTGGACGCTCCCGTGATCGGTTCGTCGATCTCCAACCGGTAATCGTACAGGAGCTCCTCACCAGCCCGGATGTCGCGAATCGCATAAATAAAAACTCGATCGTCTTCCTCGATGGCTTCGCAGTTTGGATCGCAAGAATGATTGATCCAACGTGCGTCGTTACCGCCGACCTCCGGGTTGATGACCAGGCCGTTTTCCAGGCCGAAGTT
>JBLMXH010000302.1:0-3358 GCA_050257685.1 Nitrospirota bacterium | reverse complement strand
GAAAAGTTTCCGCCCGATCCTTGCCGGACAATGACTGCTTTCAACGACGGAAGAATGAACAGCCGCTGGTAATGTGATCCAAGCGCCACCGCCATGTCCGCAGGCGCATCCTTGCAGATGCAAACGCCCGACCAGTGCGCGTTTTGCCACGGCAAATCGAGCATTCGTTCCATATCAGCCTCGCGTGCCGTCGGTGCCTGGCCGTTCAACCAGAACGTCAGTCCGTACGCCGGATTCACCTGGGAACCAACCAACGCTTCTTGCAAAATGCTTGATGGCACAATTTGTCGCCGATGGTAGTTGCCCTTCCCAATTACAAGTTCGCCCAGTCGTGCCCACTCGCGCGCCGTCAGTTCAAAGCCGGTCGCAGGCAGCGGATTGCCGCGTGCGTCCTTTTTGTATTTGAGGTCGCGTAGTCCAAGCCGGTTCGCCACGTGCGCTTCGAAGTAGTTGATAACGCTGCGCCCTCCCAGTTTCCGGCGAAGCAGTTCGGAAAAAATCTGGAGGTGACTTGGGCCGTAAATGAAAGCCGAACCGGGTTCAGCCACGCTGGGCAAAGCGATTGCCATAGCGTTGCGATCGCGAATGGAAGGCCGCTGGAGACGCGACGCGCCTTCAATCCCGTCGGATTGGCTGAGCAATTGGCGCACGGTGATCTGTGATTTTCGTGGATCGTTCTTCCACTCGGTGATGGTGTTCGAAACCGGGTCGTCAAGTCTAAACAGTCCCTCTCGGGCTGCGGCCAGCGCCGCAATCCCCCAAAAGCTTTTTGTGCCGCTAAAGATCGGCCATCTTCTGTTGGCCGATCCACCATTCGCGTAATGCTCAAAGATTGTCCGGCCATTTTGCATCACGAGCATCCCGCTGCCGCGCCTGCTCTCAGAATATTTTGCAGCATGCGCGCAATCAGATGGTTGGATTTCCGCGAATGCGATTGTCGATCTCAAAAGGACAAGCGAGGCTGCGAAAAGGATCGGGGAGCGCACGCTTCCAGCGCTCTGGTTTGAAAGCCTGGCCGTCGCTTCGCGTCCGTTGCAGCGGCATTTTGCCGAAACAATTCTTCGAAAAGTTCGCGATTGCAGGATGCAATCGCCAGCACGCATCTTGCGTGCGCTCCCCAGAATCTCCCTGGCCACGCGTCTACGAAGGTGCAGGTGTTTCCGCTCCTGTCGTGAGGGTTGCCACCGGCAGGTTACGTCTCCGCAACTCTTCTGCATTTGGCAGTTCGTCGAGATTTCGAAGACCGAAGTGATCAAGGAAAAACTGCGTCGTTTCGTAAAGAAGCGGTCGCCCCGGGACTTCGGCTCGTCCTGCGATTTTCACCAACCCGCGCTCCATCAACGTTTGCAACACGCCATCGATGTTGACGCCGCGCACCGCTTCTACGTCCGCACGCGTAATCGGCTGGCGATACGCAATGATTGCGAGTGTTTCCAGGGCAGGCGCACTCAATCGCGCCGGCTTCGGCGCCGGAAAAAGCTGCCGGACCCATTTCGCAAAGCCGGGCTCGGTGGCCAGCTGCCAGCCTTCTGATTTTTCGATCAGTTGAAATGCGCGGCCCTGCTGGATGTATTCCAGCTTTAATTCTTCGAGTGCGGCGGCAACCTCCGCATTTTTTACACGCACAAACTCGTTAGGCGCGGAATCCGCCAGATCATCCTCGGCCCCTTTGATTGCCGCTGTGATTTCATGAATCGAAAGCGGCTTTTGTGCGCTGAACAGGAGCGCTTCGATGACGCGTGTGAGAGTCATGCTAGCGGATTGTCAGTTTTTGACGCAACTGTCATGTTGAGCGAAGCGCTGCAACGAAGCCCGAACGCTTTCGGGCGAGGCCAGGCTTTCAAACATCTCTGGCTATTTTTCATCGCCGTGCTTGGGAAGTAATTGGATTCCAGAGATTCCTCGCTGCGCTCGGAATGACAGGAGTAATCATGCTCCGATCGCGGTTTGAATCGCGTCCGCGATCCTGTCTGCTTGTTTATCGATCATCTCCGACTCCCGCCCTTCGATGAGGAGACGAATTTTTGGCTCCGTGCCGGAATAACGAAGGAGCACTCGGCCTTTGCCAGACAACTCTTTCTCGGCCTCACTTACCAGCCTCATCACAGCATCCAGCTCCGCCAGCGGGCGTTTTTCTTTCACCGCCAGATTGCGCTGAGCCTGCGGATATTTTTGCAAACACGATTTTAGCTTGCTCAGTGGCTGACCGGTCTTGTGCATGACCCGCAGAACCTGGAGCGCGGTAATAATGCCGTCCCCGGTCGTCGTGAAGTCACGAAAAATGACGTGACCGCTTTGTTCGCCACCGAGATTTAGTTTTTGCCGTACCATTTCTTCGATGACATATCGGTCGCCCACTTTCGTTCGCACAACTTTGCCGCCGCGCGCCGCGAGCGTCTCATCCAGACCGAAGTTGCTCATGACCGTCGCTACCAGTGTGTTTTGTTCCAGCCGCCCGGATTCCAAAAGGTCCAACCCGCTGATCGCGAGAATTTCATCTCCATCGACGATCTCGCCGTCCTCGTCGCAAAGAAGAACGCGATCAGCATCGCCGTCGTGACTAATTCCGACATCGGCGCCGGTGACTGCCACAATCCGCTGGATTTCCTCTGGATGCATGCTGCCGCAGCCGTCATTAATGTTAATCCCGTTCGGTTCGTTGTGGGTCACGGCAACCTCTGCGCCTAATTCGCGCAGAACGCACGGCGTTGATTTGTAAGCGGCGCCGTTTCCCACATCCACCGCGACGCGCATTTCCTCGAGCGAAAATCCCTTGGGGAAACTGGCTTTGGCGAATTCCACATAACGGCCAAGCGCGTCATCAATTCGCGTCGCTCGGCCAATATTGTTCGCGGTCGGCCGAATCGAATCTATTTCGCCGCTAAAAATGAGGTTCTCGATTTTCTCCTCGATCTGGTCGTCCAATTTGTAACCGTCGTGCCGGAAAAATTTGATGCCATTGTCCTGATAAACATTGTGCGAGGCGGACAAAACGATTCCGGCATCCGCACGAAGCGATCGCGTGATGTAAGCAACGCCCGGCGTCGGAAGCGGCCCGATCACCAGAACGTCCACCCCGAGCGAAGTGATTCCCGCGACGAGCGCATTTTCCAGCATGTAACCGGAAAGCCGGGTGTCTTTTCCGAGGACGATTTTTGGCCGCGCACCGTCAGGCGTTCTGCGTGGATTCATTTGCGCGAACACATACGCTGCAGCGCGTCCCAATTTCAGTGCCGTTTCTGCAGTCACCGGCTCCACGTTCGCCACACCGCGCACGCCATCTGTGCCAAAAATTTTCTTCTGCTCGGTCACCGGCTAATTGAAACGCTCAACGGTGAATTCGTAAACGGGAAATTTT
>JBLMXH010000301.1:0-4344 GCA_050257685.1 Nitrospirota bacterium | reverse complement strand
CGAATTTCAACATGCCCCACACTTCGCGCGGTGCCATACACGAGCACCGAACCTACAGGTGCAGCAAATGGATCCGTTATCGATAGTCTTTTGAATCCGTAGTTGTTGACGAGTTCCGACGCAGCGTCTCTGGCGAGCTCCGTTTTCGGGCGGGACTCAATTACACCGGACGCGAGCAACGCATCTTTGACATAATGCCAGCATCGCGAACGTGAGTGCGCATGGGCGCGCTCCTGCGCTAGAGATGCTGCTTGCACTAATCTGTTGTCGATGCGGCGATCGACTTTGGCATACGGATAAACGATTCGTTTCGGATAATAGTCGCTAATTACCGGCACCGATTCCTTTTTGCCCTGCGGAGATCTGAAACTGAAACGGCTACTATGCTGCTGTACGGTTTGATTCACCGTTGGCTGATCCATCGGGCGCACCGGTTCCATGGTAAAAGTTGCTCGCGAAGCCATCTTTTCGACTGTTGGTGTCGACTTTTGCGCAGCCACGCGTATCGGTTTCTCAGTCCTTGTGCGGGCCGATTGCGTCAGGAGTTTTCTCGTCTTTTTAGAAATCGACGACTCCGTCTTCGCCGTGATCACTTGGACTACATCGCTTGTGACTTCATCACTTCGATTGTCGCCTCCTAACGAGGACGGAGCCAAACCCTGGGCGCGTGCGCCCGCGCTGAATGTCACTGAAAGCAATGCAGTTGCCACTGCTAAGAAGATTTGTGGTCTCCGCACGAGCGCGAGGTATGCCGGAAATCACAAATGATGGCAAGCTTTTTTTTCGACAAAAACCCATTGGCTATCGCTATTTACCGAGACCACGGATTTACGTATTCGGCCAGAATGACGGGCCCGGTCCCGTTTAGTCGTCCGGAAAATATTCAGGACCAAATCCGGGCGGCGGACCAAACATTTGGTCGCGATCGATGTAAACGCGGTTCCGGTGACGAGGCCGCATGGACCCATCTTCGTCCGGCGCCACGATTGCAGTGCGCCCGGACGGCAGACGCAGAATCAACCGTCCATCGGATGTGATACCTGTGACGCGACTCCGTACCGAACGAATTCGGCCCTGCGAAGAGGGCGCGGCAGAACTCCGGCTGGCGCGTGTGCGTTTGGATTTCGACGCAACAGATTTCGGTGCGCTCTGCGGACTCGACTCGGTAGTGCCAGTTGATGGCGGTTCGTTATTTGCCTGCGCTGATGAACTTGTGTCTGGGGCCCCAGAACCAGAGGTGTCGGGCGTGGGAACCGCAGAGTTTTCCGCTGAACTCGCAGGAGCGGCGCCCTGCGATTGTGTGGTCGCTATTTGAGCCTGCTGAACGTCGGCTGGCGAGACATGAAACGGATTCGGAGTGGACGCGGTATTTGCCGGAGGCGGAGTTTCTGGTAGGGCAGCTGGGTTCACGGGTTGCGACGAAGCAACGGCGGGAGACGGTAAAGTGTTTGGAGGGGCTTGAGCCACCACGCGAGATTGACCTCCCGCTGTTGAAGAATCCGGCACACCAACAAGAACGCCAATTTCCTTTGGCTTTGTGAGGCCACGAAGCAGCTGGTTGGTTGAGTAAGGGAAGAGCACGGGAGCAATTACCGCTGCCAGTAATAACAGGATGCCAACTACGGCCGCGGTTCGCAGCAGGAGTCGCGGTCGCGATTGTCTCGGCAGGGGAACGCTCGTCCTCAAAGGGATCCCATAGCGATCTGAAAATGAGCGTCTGCGCTCAATTTTCCCAAGCGATTCGCGAATTAGCTCCGTCACGATCAGCAGATCCTTTGGACGGTGATCGGGGTTGCGGTGCAACAGCTTGCCTAACAAGACTCGCAATGGCTTCGGAAACCCCGGAAACTTCGGACCGTGCTGAAGCGCTTCGGCTGAGAGCGCAATGCCACTCAGTAAAAAATAAAGCGTCACACCGAGCGAGTAGATTTCAGAGCGGATATCCGTTGTCGGGAGGCTAAATTGTTGATCATTCACTCCCTGTTCGGCGACAGCTTTGTCGGGCACAGTCGATTCGATTGGCTGCGGCTGAGGTCCAGCCTTCAACTCCGGTAAGCCGAAGTTGATCACTTTCACCAACGGCCACGTGCCTTCGGCGGTCTGACCGGGCACCAGCATGACGTCCGAAGGCTGGATGGGAGGATATGGGAGCTTGTGAAAACCCGCCGAGGACAACACGCTAACGACCTGTTCACCGACTCGTAGAGCGGCGTCAGCCGGCATCGCTCCATGGCTATGTACCCATGATGCAAGTGTCTCGCCCGCAAGTCGCTCGGACACATAAACGTAATTGTCGCCTTCGCGTCCAAAATCGAGGACTTTGGCGACGTTGACGTGGTGCAGCTTCTGAGCCGCGGATACATGCTCCTCGAATCCCTCGCGCTCGGCGGGATCGATGGTCTCTACCGGGATCAATGTCACTGACACTGGCTCCGCCGTTCGTTCATCTACACCTTCGTAGCTGGTCGTGGCACCGTCGCGATCAGGTTCATACGGGGTGCCATCATATTGGCGACGGATGCGGTAATTGTTGAGGAATATCGTGCGTGCCATAACGGACTTGATCGGCCAGCCAACTACGTTCTGGCTGTGCTGTCATCGATTCAACCTTGATTTTGCCGGCTAGTTGCTCGGCAAAGCTGATCCGTCTTCAATTTTGAGCGTTGCGCTCCCATCGAAAATCGCCAATCTAAAATCGCAAATCCAAGTTACCCCGTGGTGTAACGGTAACACAGCGCCCTTTGGAGGCGTTATTCTTGGTTCGAATCCAAGCGGGGTAGCCACGTAAAGCGTCCTCGACGCTCGCGTCTTCGCCGGTCGGATCCGGAGCCGCGTGAGGCGAAGCCTTTTACGCGGTTCGCAAATCCCGCGATCTGAGGTATAGTTTTTGTTCCGCCTTTATGAACGAATTGAGAGTAGAAAATCTACGCGTCGCAGTTGGCGACCAGGAAATTGTGCGCGGCCTTACCCTTCGTGTTCCGCGTGGCGAAGTGCATGCATTGATGGGCCCAAATGGCTCGGGTAAAAGCACGCTGGCGAAGGTCTTGGCCGGCCATCCCGATTATCGCGTAATTGCGGGAAAGGTTTTCATGGACGGCGAAAATCTTCTGGAACTTGAACCCGATGAACGAGCACGGCGCGGTCTTTTTCTGGCTTTCCAGTATCCAAGCGAAATTCCGGGTGTGACGATTGCCAATTTTCTGCGGGCGGCGTTGCAAGCTCGTCTTCCGGAAGGGGAAGAACTCGAGGCGACTGATTATTACGCCAGGCTTTACGAAAAAATGGAACTCCTGGGCATGGATCGCTCGTTTACTTCGCGATCGGTCAACGAAGGTTTTTCCGGTGGCGAAAAGAAGCGCACGGAAATTCTGCAAATGGCCATGCTCGAGCCGAAATATGCAGTGCTCGATGAGACCGACAGCGGCCTGGACATTGACGCGCTCAAGACCGTTGCGCACGGAGTCAATTCGTTGCGCGGGCCGAACCTTGGGATATTGTTAATAACGCACTATCAGCGGCTCCTGAACTACATCGTTCCCGACTACGTCCATGTAATGGTGGGAGGTCGAATCGTGAGGAGCGGGCGAAAAGAACTCGCTCTGGAGCTCGAGGAAAGAGGTTACGATTGGGCACGCGAGCAAGCTGGCGAACCAGCGTTTACGAGGTAACACCAAATGAAAACTGAAACTACAGCGATCAATATCGATCGTGGCAAGGGCGACTTCTTTTATCCGGAAGCTCACCTGCGCGACGCAGGCGTAGGTTTAAACGAGCGCACCATCCACTACATCGCAGATGTGAAAGAGGACCCGGATTGGGTGCGCGATTTTCGCCTTCGCGCTTTGAAAACGTTCTGGGAGAAACCACTCCCGACGCACTGGGCGAGCAAAGAGCTCGAGGACATCAATTTTGACAAAATTCGTTATTATCTCGCGCAAGGCACCGAGCCGAAACGCAGTTGGGAGGACGTCCCTGAGGACATCAAGCGCACTTTCGAACGGCTCGGCATTCCCGAGCAGGAACGAAAATTCCTCGCCGGAGTGGAAGCCCAGTTCGACAGCGAAGCGGTCTATTCGAATATCAAGAAAGCCGTCGGCGAACAGGGTGTGATTTTTGTGGGTTCGCGAGAGGGCCTTAAGAATTATCCCGAAATATTCCGTCCTTGGTTCGCCAAAGTCATTCCGGTCGGCGACAATAAATTCAGCGCGCTGAATTCAGCCGTGTTCAGTGGCGGCTCATTCATTTATGTCCCGCCCGGAGTAAAGGTGAAGCATCCGCTGCAGGCCTACTTCCGTATCAATGCCGAGAACTTCGGGCAGTTCGAGCGCACTCTCATCATTGCCG
>JBLMXH010000300.1:0-3643 GCA_050257685.1 Nitrospirota bacterium | reverse complement strand
GTTGGCGGGGAAACGAGCAACACAACAGGTCCTGTCGTTATTTCCGTCAGTGTGATCGGAATTGTCGAAAGCACCCGCGCGGTGACCCGCCGCGGCGGAAAACCGGGTGATGACCTGTTCGTTACCGGCCGTCTGGGAGGGGCACTGAAACGAAAACACCTGAAATTCATTCCCCGGATTGCCGAGTCGCGATGGCTCACAAAGAAGTTCAATGTCCATGCGATGATGGATTTGAGCGACGGACTTGGAGCCGATCTTCCTCGACTGGCGCGCGCCAGCAAAGTCGCGTTCAATGTTGAACTGGAGAATCTGCCGGTCGCCCAGGGCGCAAACACAGACGACGCGATTTCAGAAGGCGAGGATTACGAACTGCTCTTTGCCATTTCGCCGGCGAACAAAAAACGATTGGAACGGGAATGGCACCGCAAATTTCCCAAGGTGTTGTTGACGCGAATTGGATCGCTCGTTCGGAAAACGAAAATTCAGAAGCGAAAATTGCCTCTTGGCTACGTTCATTTCCAAAAATCCCGCTGAGACGGAATCGATTGGACGGCAACTTGCAAACGATGTTGCCACCGGCTCGGTGTTGGCGCTTACCGGCGAACTGGGCAGTGGCAAGACATTGTTCACCAAAGGTCTCCTGGCCGGGCTGGGAAGCAGCGACGCCGTAACCAGTCCAACGTTTACCATCGTGCACGAGTATCAGGGCGGGCGATTGCCGGTTTATCACTTCGATTTTTTTCGACTCGAAAATGCAGAGTCCGCGGCTCGGCTTGGACTGGAGGAGTATTTCTTTGGCGAAGGCGTTTCAGTCGTCGAATGGGCGGTTCGTTTTCCGAATCTGATCCCTGAGCATGCGCGCTGGATTTCTTTCGAAATACACTCACAAGATCAGCGGATGATCACGTTTCTCGATCGCGACGATGAGAATTCTCGCGCTTGAACTTTCAACCGCGCGGGGAACCGTAGCATGGCTGGACGGATCACTCGAGTTTGCCCGGGAGTGGCCTAACGACCGCAGGAATTCCGCAGCATTTTTTAAGAATCTGCAAGAGGTGCACGCAAAATTTGGTGCGCCGGAGACAATTATTGTCGGACTCGGCCCCGGTTCGTACGCCGGGATACGCATTGCCATCTCTGCTGCGGTCGGGTTGCAACTTTCCAGTCAATCTCGATTGATCGGATGGCCGTCCATTGGCGCAATGGAAACTGACGCGGCGGAATATTCGGTGATCGGCGACGCGCGGAGGGCGTCTTTTTTCCTGGCGCGCATCGTGAGAAATGAAGTGGTTGAAAGTCCGAGCTTATTTTCCGGTCCCGATTTGCAGGTAAAACTCGAATCCATCGACCCAGCGATGCCGATTTTTTCTTCGGAGGTCCTCCCGCAATTCGATCGCCCGGTGATCAGTTATCCTTCGGCTCTGGTGCTGGCCAGAGTTGCGCAGGAGCCGCAACGAGGTTTTTTCTTGCCGCCATTGCAACCCATTTATCTGCGCGCACCGCACATTACGTCGCCGAAATCACGAACCTAGGGCTTGTGGCGTGCAGGCATTCGGAGATGTTTGTGCCCGTCTGCTCAGCGAGTTCGAAGCCACTGAGCCAAACACCAGAATTCGATGTTCCTGAACCGCTATGAAGCAAAGTTATCGTTGCTGGGCTGAAATTGATCGCGCCGCCTTGCGGCACAATGCAAAAATCGTGCGGGATCGAATCGGATCGGCCGAGATGCTTGCAGTGGTCAAAGCAAATGCTTACGGCCACGGGTTGAGTGGAGTGGCCCAAGCGCTGGCTGAAAACGCGCAGCTGTTCGGTGTGGCTAATCTCGAAGAAGCCCTGACGCTTCGTGAATCCCTCCCTCATCCCGTTGTTATTCTCGGCCCGACGGTTCCGGAGGAACGCCCTATCATTACCGAGCGCGGTTTCATTCCGACTATCTCCAGTTTGGAAGAAGCGACAGAATTCAGCCGACTGACTGGCAAGGTGTCCTCAGGCGCTCCGCCCGGCCGCGGCCCGGCACCCGAGGCGCAAACCGTTGGGGGCCGTCGACCGGTTTCTGTCAATTTCAAGACCGACACGGGCATGGGGCGAATGGGCGTGGTAGAGAATGAAGCGCGCACGGTGTTCAAACGGGTGGCAGCGCTGCCGAACATAGAGGTCCACAGCATTTCGACGCATATGCCGGTATCGAATGAAGACGCCGAGTACACCCGCGACCAACTTGCTCGGTTCCGAACATTGGTTGAGCAAATCCGCACGGAGATTCCGGGAACTTACAAGGCGCATGTATTACAAAGCGCCGGCACACTCGCGTTTAACCAGCCTACATTCGAGATCGTCCGCGCCGGCATCATGCTTTACGGCATTTCTCCGCTCCCGAAATTTCGCGAATTGCTCAAACCGGTGATGACCTGGAAAACACGGATTTGTCTGATCCGCGACGTGCCGAAAGGCAGTTCGATTAGTTATGGCCGCACGTTTATCGCGCCGCGAAAAATGCGAGTGGCAACGTTGTCGGCCGGGTACGCCGACGGTTATCCCTGGCATCTTTCGAATCGTGGAGCTGCCGTTTTGGTGCGTGGCAAACGCTGCCCACTGCTCGGCCGGGTCACCATGGACTTGATGGTGATCGATGTCAGCGGACTCGCAGATGTGCAGATTGGGGATGACGCTATCCTTATGGGCCGCGATGGAACGGAAGAAATTTCCTGCACTGAATTGGCCGAAAGAGCCGGGACGATCACGTGGGAAATTGTGACGCGAATTGGCGTGCGCGTGCGGCGGGTTTATCTTTAGCTGTTGTGGACGCGTTGAAGGGTTGAAGCGTTTAATCGAAATCAGATTCGCGAGCTCAGCCCAGAGCCGCTTCAACGCTTCGATGGTTTAACGAAGCCAATGTTCCAAATTATCTTTAATGAATTAAGCGCAGCCGAGATTTCAGCGTTGCCGAAAAGCTTGCAGCTTGAATTGCTGGCGGAGTTCCAAATTTTGCCAGAAGATTTAGATCAGCTTGACTCGGAGCGCTTCGGACTGATTCAAAGGGAGGGAAAAAAGCTCTACCGCTATCGGGCGAAGAATTACCGGATTTATTTCGCCAAAACGGACGAAGGCATCAGGGTCCACCGGGTGCTGTACAAAAACACGCTTCGCGATTTTCTTTTCCGCAGCAAACTGCCTGTTTCCGAGGACGCGCAATTGGGCGAAGCGCGCGAGTTTTGGAATTTAATCGAGGAAGGCGAGCGGACGCCGAAACGTTAGCGCACGCTTCAAGTCTGCACAGGCGGCCATCTTGCCGGCGTACAAGTGCCAACCGGACACCGGTATCGCGCACGATTGTGTGCTCCCGGAAACGACTATTTCATCAATAGCACGGAGCGGCTGCGCTTGATCTCGCGCGTGATTTTCCGGTGCATGTACGCGGGCATGCCCGTAATGCGACGAGGGAGGATTTTGCCGCTCTCAGTGACGAATTTCTTCAGAAGATCGGGGTTTTTGTAATCGATTGCCTCCATGGCGATATCGATCCGCCTTCGAGGCATGGGCCGATTAGCACGGCGAAATGCGGAACGGCGTTTTGGAGTTTTCGGTTGCATCCTGATTACTTGTGTTCGCGGTGCAAAGTGTGCCTCCGCAAAAATGGATTGTA
>JBLMXH010000299.1:0-4567 GCA_050257685.1 Nitrospirota bacterium | reverse complement strand
GGGCGCCATCGCCAGCACGCGAGGGCGCGTGCGCTCCCCACACAACCACGCATGCGCAAAGTTAATTTGAACGAAATCAAAGAAGATCCGTGGCAATCGCCGGGCGGAAAATATGCCGGTTCTTTCAAAGGAATTTCTGAGGCGCTGGGACGCGAGCCTGCTTCGCTCGATTTGTCCAAGCGTCATCCGTTCGACTTGGAATGGACGCGAGTTCCACCAGGAAAATCAAATTTTCCTTACCACGCGCACTCGGCGCAATGGGAATTGTATTTGGTGATTTCCGGAAAGGGCACCGTTCGCCACAAGGATGGCACGATGGAAGTCGGGCCTGGCGACGCGTTCGTCTTCGGGCCAGACGAACCGCACCAAATGATCAACTCAGGCGACGAAGACCTGATTTACTATGTCATCGCCGATAATCCGATCGGCGAATCAGGTTATTATCCCGATAGCGGTAAATGGAAGGTGAATAAATCATCAGCGGCTGATCGCGTCGTCATCAAAGGCGAGGAGACCGATTATTTCGACGGCGAAGAATGAATTCGTGTCATATCGAGCGAAGTCGAGACATGGCTCAATTTCCTCTGCCAACCGGAATAGCCCATTAATCCGTCGACTTTCGGTCGGAATGACGGAAGATGAGGATGCTTCGTGAATCTCTAGGCGATTCTTTTGCCCGGGGGCTGTTTCGAATCCAAATTTGAATCTATGGATTCCAACAACCCGCCACAACAATTTCCCTATAAGACTTATCTGAACGTTCTGCACGGACCTCTCGAACTAATTGATGTGCAGAAGCTGGCCGACGCCTGCACAGACAAATGGTACAACCAGACACTGTGCAAGGTAAACGATTCAGTGGTCAGGATGGCGGTGGTTCAAGGCGAGTATCACTGGCATGAGCACAACGAAATCGATGAATTCTTTTTCGTGCTGGATGGGCGGTTTTTAATCGATCTCGAAGATCGTGTCATCGATCTTTCGCCGCGCCAGGGATTCGTTGTGCCCAAAGGTGTGCGCCACCGAACACGCGCGCCTGAACGCACGCTCATCCTTATGGTAGAGCGTGCGGATATCGTTCCAACCGGTGACTGAACTCCTATTGCGCCATCGGCGGTTAGATACCGCCGAAACAGTGAACGCACTCAAAATCATCTCGGGTGGGCAAACAGGCGTGGACCGCGCTGCGCTCGATGCGGCACTAGAGCACGGTATTGCCTGCGGCGGATGGTGTCCGGCCGGGCGGCTGGATGAATATGGGAAAATTCCGGATCACTACCCACTTCAGGAATTACCTCGCGGCGGTTTCACCGAACGCACGTTTAACAATGTGAAAGACTCTGATGGAACTGTCGTCATTTACTCGGGAGAGCTTCGCGGCGGCACGGAACAGACCGTCGGGTTTTGTGTTGAGCTCGAGCGGACCTACCTGTTGATCGATACGGAACGACTTGCCACCGAAGAGGCAGCCAAATTGATCGCGGATTTTGTCCGCAGGAACACAATCCACATTCTAAATGTTGCCGGCCCGCGCCAAAGCGAATGGCCTGAGGGATACGGCTATGCGTCTCGCGTGCTCGAGAGTTTTATCGCAGACAGAAGTACCGATTAGTGTCGCGACGACCCTTTTGTCGCGCGTTTCCGATTTCTCGCGCTGCGCGGCCGATCGCGACCGGTTTTGCTGCTGGAAATCGCGCCGGCATGGCGCATCGCGTGCGCCTGTCCACTGCGAACATTTCCGCTGCCGAGGCGGTGCTCCTGTCGTGTTCTGTTTTCCGTCACGCCCGGTGATTCAAGCACTGAAAGTGCGATGCGGTCGTCATTTTGTGCGAGTGTTTTCGGTCGCGCCATACCAAGTACTAAATCGCGGCGCGCGCATATGGCAGTTGTAAGTATTGAAGTTCCGTCAGACGCCAAATAACTTGCGGCCCCTCGCCCCGGCGAGCGCCGCTACAGAATCACTCGTAACGTAGCGCTTTTACCGGATCAAGTCGGGCGGCGAAGTACGCAGGAATCAGCGCCGCGAAGGAACAAATCAAAAAAGCGCTGATACAAATGATGGCAACGTCGTGCGGAATGACTTCCGCTGGAATCGAGGAGAATTGGTAGACTTCGCGCGGGAAAATCTCGATGTGCAATGTCGATGCCAGCCAGCGACTGAACTCGTTCCGATAACGGATCAATGTCATCCCAAGCCCCAAGCCAGTGATTGTTCCAAAAAGACCGACAATTGTTCCCTGACCCAGGAAAACCCAGACAATTTGCGCAATGTTCGCCCCGAGCGCTTTCACAATCCCGATCTCGTGTCGCTTTTGGACCGTTACGGTGATGAGCGTGCTCATGATTCCAAAAGCCGCCACGATCACGATGAAGAACAGAAGGAAAAACATTACCGTGCGTTCCAGTCGCACCGCTTCGAAATATTGGCGATTCATGTCGATCCAGGTCTGCGCGTATTGCGGCGGCTGCAGAAATTGTTGGATCTCCTGTTTCACGCGTTCCGCGCTGTATGGGTTGTCAGTCTTGACCGTGATTCCGTGCAACGCATCATCCAGACCGTATAGCTCCTGGCCGACGTAAACCGGCACGAGCAGAAATTCGGAGTCGTGCAGGTAATGACCAGTCTCGAAAATGCCGGTGACCGTCAGTTCTTTCGGAAGAATTACATCGCGTAATTCGTCGACGGCTTTTTTCTCCTCTTCGCCCTTTGCGTTCTCGAGTTTCTTAATGCTGTCCAGGACCTGGCCGAGGTTGCCCGGCGAATAAACTGTTACTTTGTCGCCGATGGTGACTCCAAGTTTTCGCGCCAGCTCAATCCCGAGAACCGTTGATTCGCCTTCCAGATCGAGCTTGCCAAATTTGATGAACTTTTGCAGCGGAATGACTTTTTCTTCCTGTGCGAGATCAATGCCGCGGATCAGGGGTGCGAGCCGCCGATTGTGGTATTCCACGATGACCGGTCCTTGGACAAAAGGAGCGGTGGCGACTACGCCCGGCGTTTTATCGATTTTGGCCTTGAGCGGGCGCCAATCGCGGAAAACGTCCTCAGACGTGACCAGAATGTGCGCATCGAAATCGATCACCTTCTGGCGAAGCTCCCGATCGAACCCGGTCATGACTGCAATCACGAGAATCAGCACGGTCACGCCGAGCATCACGCCAGTGACCGAGATCAATGTGATGATCGACAGAAATGTACGCTTCGGTTTCAAATACCGCAGCGCCAGGAAAAGACTAAAAGGAAGTTTCAATTCGCCCTTAGCGTGGCGGAAAACCGGATAGGATTCAACCGCAGCCGATCTGTGGAGCTTGTTAGGCTTGCATTATCGCGTGCGCTTTTAGTTCTTCCAATGTGACAAACTCGAGCGCGGAAGCGTGCGTTGCCTCCAGATACACCGGCGCCGCGCGGTTGTGATCAAGCGCGTTTTTCCAGCGCGTGACGCACACGCACCATCTGTCGCCTGGCTTCAATCCCGGAAAACCCCACTCCAGACGTGGCGTGACCAAATCGTTTCCATCCAGCACGGAGAAATCTAAAAATTCCTCTGTGACTTGCACGCAAACGGTGTGCTGGCCCACGTCCTCTGGTCCTGTTCGGCAATAGCCATCGCGATAAAAACCAGTGATCGGATCACGACAACAACATTTCAATTCCGTTCCCAAAACGTTCGTTGGCATAAAAGTGGTTAGTCGCGGGAACTTTAAACATCGACGGCGCCAATATCAAAAGCGGCGCGAAATACACGTGCGCAGCCCGAAAGCTCCGCAACAACACTGATCCTTCCTCACATCGTTTTTCGCTTGCCGTCTGTGAATGTTCGGAAATACAGAAGGAAGAATGCCAATCCGTGCGAAATACGTGCATACCAATCTGATCGCCAGAGATTGGAGAAGGCTCGTCCGATTCTATCGCGAAGTGTTTGGATGTGAACCCAAAGGTCCCGAACGCGATTTGTCTGCGGAGTGGCTTGACCGGGTGAATGCGGTTCCGAATGCGCGTCTTCGAGGAGTTCATCTTCGGTTACCTGGATATGATGACGATGGGCCGACGCTGGAGATCTTTAGCTACGATCAGTTGATAGAACGCGGATTGCCGCGCGCTAACGAGTGCGGATTTGGCCATATTGCATTCGCCGTGGATAACGTAGATGAAGCGTTACAAGCAGTGATCGCAGCCGGCGGGAGCGTGGTCGGCGAAATCGCCACGGGGGAAGTGAAAGACGCCGGTCTGATTCGGCTGGTTTATGCGCGAGATCCCGAAGGTAACATTGTCGAGCTGCAGAAATGGAGTTGAACAACGATCCGTATCCTCGTGACCCGGAAAACTGTCATAGCATACTGGCTGATCCCGTCCGAGCCGGCACACAGCTTTTTTCAGCGACTCATTAACGATCTCGCCCATCGGTACGATGCGCCTGTTTTCGAGCCGCACGTCACAGTTCACGTCGGAGCGGATGGAGCTGATGCAGGTGAGAAGGCACTCAGGGAAGCAGCGCGCCAGTGCAAAGTGATCAACTTGAAACCGGTTGGCATTCATCACTCCGATGAGTTTATCAAAACGCTCTTT
>JBLMXH010000298.1:0-4844 GCA_050257685.1 Nitrospirota bacterium | reverse complement strand
ATTTCTTTTATGTCGTCTTTTCATAACTGCGTCTTTCTCGCCTGCTTGCGGGTCGTGCGCTGATGATCCGGATATTGTTGCCTCGTTCGGTATGAACGACAACCATCAATTTGCCTCGATGTGCCGATCGTGACGAACCGATTTTCAATCTCTGAATGAAGCGGATCGGGGAAGCCGGTTATTTACGTCGCGGCAATGCAAGCGATGCAGGCGCGCGAAAAACTCGTCGGGAGCGAATCGCACGATTTCCGGTAACGATTGGATGGCGTCCGCCGCGGCGGATGCCATCCAGTTTGTATTATTTCGGAGGTTTCTCGGCCTGGCGCGGTTTTGCCGACACCTCTTCCTCCGATGTAATTTCGTACTCCGGTTTTGAAACTCCCATCAGCCAGTGGTCAAACCATCCCACAATGTGTTGCAACCGCTCGACGCGATGCCACGGCTGGCCGGAGCGTGAAAGCTCGTGCGACTCGTTAGGAAAACGCACCATCACCGTGGGAATTTTGCGGAACTTCAAGGCGCGAAACATTTGTTCGCCCCCTGCGCCCGGCGGCGTGCGATAGTCTGCTTCGCCGAGGATAAACATCATCGGCGTCTTAACATTGCTGATGTAACTGATTGGTGATCGCGCCCGATACTCATCCAAATCTTCAAACGGCGGCGCCCGAAACCAATTCGGCTGGAAGAGCGTGAAGTCTCCCGTATACCACCAGTTTGCCCAGTCAGCGATGTCGCGCTGCGCGACGGCTGCAGCAAAGCGCCCGGTTTGTCCAACCACCCAGTTCGTCAGCAGTCCACCGCCGCTTCCACCGGTGACACCAAGTTTTTTGTCATCGACATAGCCGCGTTTTATCAGTTCATCGACGCCGGCCATCAGATCTTTGTAATCGTCGCCTGGATAATGATACTGAATGACATTGCCAAATTCCTGGCCGTAACTCGTGCTGCCGCGCGGATTCGGGTACAGCACCACGTATCCCTTCGCTGCCATCCACTGAAATTCATGAACGAAAATGTGGCCGTAGGCGACGTGCGGCCCTCCGTGAATGTTCAGGATCAGCGGATATTTTTTATGCGAATCGAAACCAGGCGGCTTTTGCACCCACGCTTGGATGCGTTTGCCATCGAAACTGTCGTACCAAATCTCTTCCGGCTCAGTGAGATTCAACTTCGAGAAGAGCTCATCATTTACCTTCGTTAACTGATTTGGAGTTGCGTTCGGCGTTGCGCGATCAAGAACAAAAAGATCGTTAATGCTAGTCGGCGTTGATAACACATAGACCAGCTTCGACGCGTCAGGCGTGGCGCAAAAAATCATTACGCCGTGATTCCCCGAAGTAAGATCTTGCACTACACTACTTTTACCGGGGTCGCTGCCCCCGGGTACAGTCGCCTCAAACCGCCCGAGATTTCGCTTTCCCTCCTTGGAATAAACCGCGATCAGCCCTTTTCCATCTGGAGTCCAGACCGGTTTGTTTGCTCCGCCGGCGCGAGGCGGCGCACTGTCTCCGATCACAAAACCATCGATATCGAAATCAAAATTCGCGGTCAGATTCCGTGGTTTAGCATCAGGCGAAAGATCGAGGATCCACAGATCGGGTTCCGTATATGAGTTTATCGGCTGGTTGGTCGCGGCGATGAATGCGACTTGTTTGCCGTCGGGACTGAGGGACAACGAGCCCCCGCCCGGTCCGAACTGGGTGTTCAGATCAATCGTTGTGATTTTGATGGGTTTACCGCCGGCGCTCGACACGGAGTAAAGATCTGTTCTCGGCAGTTCGTAATACGGTTCGTCGATCCGGCTCGAGGTAAAATAAAGTTGCGAGCCGTCCTTCGACCAAATCGCATTGTCTTCATCGAAGCGGCCGGTAGTGAGCTGGCGCGGTTTCAGTTTCTCTTCCGCACTCCGCGGCGCAGTTACGATCCAGATATGCGCAGGATGCTTTGGATCGATGTAACCCTCGTTATCTTGTCGATAAACCGCGCGCGTAATCACTCGCACGTCGCTCTCGTGCTCATTTGTAACCGCTGTAACCGGGCTCGGCTTGTCCGCCGTAGCCTTGGCGGAGGCGGATGACCCCGGTTGGACTGCCACATTTTTTTTCGCGCCGGGATCACCCATCCCGGCTACAGGCTTTTTAGATTTTTCCTCGCTTTTCTTCTTTTCCTGTTTCGCAAGGTCTTCCGCGTTCGTGTCGCTCGTGAACGCTATGCTTTTTCCGTCTGGCGCCCAGACCAGACTGCCAGCACCTCTTGGCAGATCGCTAAACACAAAGGAATCGCCGCCGGCCATCGGCAGCATTGCGAGCTGCGGCGGTTCAGGCTTGTTATCTTTCTCGGTCGAGCGCAGAAACAGCAGGAATTTTCCGTCTGGTGACCAGCGCGGCCTGCTATCGTGATCGCCTTTTGTCAGTTGACGCGGCGCTTCGCCACCCGCTAACGGCACTGACCAAATAGAAGTATTATAACCTTCTTTTTTCTCGTTAACGGTGATGCGCACAAACGCAACGTGCGAGCCATCCGGTGAGATCTGCGGATCACCGATCCACACAAAATCCCAAAGATCTTTCTCAGTGATGAGCCGTTTTTGAGCGGACGCGCTGCTGATTGCTGCGAGCAGAGCGATAACAATGACGAATGGCTTCGCCACGTTGAAGCGTTGAAACGTTAAAGCGTTGAAGCGTAAGAACGATGTAACGATGCAACCATGTAACGAATCACTTTTCTTCGTCATTCCTTCGAGCTTCGACATTCGGATTTCGCCATTTCGCGGCGGCGAAGCCGCCGCGATCACATGTGCTCAATCACGTTATCCCCGAACTGTGAGCACTTGATCTCGGTCGCGCCGTCCATCAGACGCGCGAAGTCATACGTGACGCGTTTGCTTTCGATCGCGCCGCTTAATCCTTTGAGAATCAGATCGGCGGCTTCGGTCCACCCCATGTAACGGAACATCATTTCACCTGAAAGAATCACCGAACCGGGATTTACTTTGTCGAGGTTCGCGTACTTTGGAGCGGTGCCATGCGTTGCTTCGAAAACGGCGTGGCCAGTGATGTAATTGATGTTTCCTCCGGGTGCGATGCCGATCCCACCCACTTGCGCGGCGAGCGCGTCGCTCAGGTAATCGCCATTCAGATTGAGTGTGGCGATAACGTCGAAATCTTCAGGTCGCGTCAACACCTGCTGAAGCGTGATGTCGGCGATCGCGTCCTTGATCACAATTCCGGCACCCGGCTTTCCCATGGGAATTTTGCACCACGGGCCGCCGTCGAATTCTTCCGCACCAAAATATTTTTTTGCGATTTCAAAACCCCAATCCCGGAATGCCCCCTCGGTAAATTTCATGATGTTGCCCTTATGCACGAGCGTCACGCTCTTGCGCCGGTTTTGAATGGCGTACGTAATCGCGCTGTGAATCAGTCGCACACTCCCTGAATAACTGACCGGTTTGATCCCGATTCCTACACAGACCTCGTCGCTCTCTTTTGCGCCGACCATCTTCCAAAACGCGTTCGCTTTTTCTTTTGTGCCGAAACGAACTTTGTCGAACTGTTTCGGGAAGTCCTTTTGGAGAAGATTGAGAACTTTTTGCGCTTCAGGCGTGCCGGCCGCGTATTCGATTCCCGCATAAATGTCTTCCGTGTTCTCGCGAAAGATCACCATGTTCACTTTCTCCGGATGTTTGACAGGCGAGGGAACACCCTTGAAGTACTGAATTGGCCGTAGGCAAACGAAAAGATCCAGCAACTGCCGCAGTGCAACGTTGAGCGAGCGAATGCCGCCACCGACCGGTGTGGTCAGCGGTCCTTTGATTCCGACCAAGTACTCGCGAAACGCTTCCACCGTATCGTCCGGCAGCCATTCATCGAATTTGTCCTTGGCTGCCTGACCGGCGAAAACTTCAAACCAGGCGATCTTCTTCTTCCCCCCGTATGCCTTTTCAACTGCCGCATCGAACACGCGCACACTTGCGGCCCATATATCCGGACCTGTTCCGTCTCCGCGAATGAAAGGAATGATCGGTCGATCCGGCACATTTAATCTGTCGGTTCTGGTGATTTTCTCGCCCGCGGGCGGAGCAACATCTTTATAAGGCATAAGCGCCAACTGTAGCGGCAAGGCTGCTGTGAGCAACAGTCTTGCACCGAAGAGGTGCGAACGCGGGACGAAGGTGTAAACGCCACCTCGCCCATTGCAATCTTGGCTCACATATGTGAGCCAACATTGCAATGGGCGGCGCGGGGCTTTCCAAGACTCGGTTTCACTCTTGGAGCTGGAGCTTGCTTCGCCATTTCAATTTTACGTCACATATGTGAGCCGGGATTGCAATGGGCCGCTCGGAGTTTCCCACGCTCGGTTTCAGTCTGGAGCTGGAGTTTGCAAACCAACTTCGGCATTTTAATTGCAAGATCACAATGTGAGCCACCATTGCAATGAATAGCTTGGCCTATCCCTCGGCTAAATGTCTAAGACTTCGGCATTTCAATTGCAGATCACAATGTGACCCAAAACTGCAATGATTAGCTCGGCATGTCCCTCGGCTAGATGGTTAAGTCTGCATCTTTGCGAACCGACTATTGCCATTGCAATGTTGGCTCACATATGTGAGCTAACATTGCAATCGTCGGTGCGGGAGTTATCTCCACCGAGTTCAGGCTCGCACGAATTTCTCCAACGACATGGCGACCTCTGGAAATTCGCGCAAGATCTGGCGATCTGCTGTGATTAGCTGCACCTTTTCCGCTTGCGCAAGAGCGATAAACTCACAGTCGTAAGCTGTGCAGTTAGACCTTGCAACCAATTGCAAAACAGCATCGGAAGAAACGGCAAACTCGCTCCCG
>JBLMXH010000297.1:0-3549 GCA_050257685.1 Nitrospirota bacterium | reverse complement strand
GCCGGCGAGTAGTGTAAGCGACAAAGCGACCTGCGTGCCGATGAGGATTTTGCGGAAACGGAGTTGATGCGCGCCGCCGCTCGTTCCGCGGCCGCCTTCCTTCAATCCGCCAAGCAGATCGGCGTGCGAAGCTCGCAACGCGGGATAGATTCCCATCGCGATGCCGGTGACAATCGACACCACAATTGTGAAGGCGAGCACCGGCGGCGAAAGCGCCACGCGCGTATCGGGATCGAACGGCAAGAAATTTGCCGCCATCCTTGGCACCATCGGGACTACATAGCAGGCGAGGACTGCGCCTGCGACTCCCGCAACGATGCTCACGAGGAGGCTCTCAATGGTAAAAAGGCTCACGACACTGCGACGCGACGCGCCGATCGCCATTCGCAGCGCGATCTCGCGGCGCCGCGCGCTAAACCTAACAAGAAGCAGATTCGCAACGTTGCTGCACGCGATCAACAACACGAACACTACGGCGATCAGCAATGTCGCGAACGCCGGCCGGAGATTCCCTGTTGTGTCGTCGGGCAAACTCTTGAGCGTGATCACGGATGAGCTGTCGATCTTGTCAGGATATTGGGCGTGATAGCCTTGCTCGAGCGACGGCATGGCGGCCCGGGCCTGGTCCAAAGTCATTCCCGGTTTCAGTCGACCAACGACACGGAGAATTCCGGAGCCGCGCATGATGCGTTCGTAGGTAAGCCCCGCTATTTCGAATGGCTTTGTCGTCCACACTTCGGCCGCTGGACCAACCCACGAGAACGGCAGGTCCGGCAGGACGCCGACGATTGTGTGTGGCATGCCGTTGAGTGTGATGCTGCGCCCAATCACGTTCGCATCGTTACCGAGTCGTTTGCGCCAGAAGCTCTCCGTCACCATCGCAACGTCAGTGCCTTGTTCTTCCTCTGGCAAAAAGTTGCGCCCGCGAATTGGCCGGACGCCGAGCACATCAAAGTAGTTCGACGTTACCTGTCCTCCCAGCACCTGCACCGCATCGCCAAGACCGGTAAGCGTGAAGGCTGAAATGTTTTCGGCGCCGAACCCGTCGAAGACGGTCTGACTCTCTCGATAATGCTGAAAACGCGGAACCGAGATGGCGAGTTCGAGCAAATTGCGCTCCCGCGCATTTGCATACATATGCACGAGTCGGTCCGGATCTTTGAATGGCAAACCGCGCAGAAACAGATCATTGATCAAGCTTACGATTGCAGTGTTTAGTCCGATGCCCAGGGCGAGCGTCAGGATAGCAACGAGAGTGAATCCCGGCGATTTGCGAAGCTGGCGAATGGCGAACTTGAAATCGTTCATGTCGTCAAGTCATCATTCAGCGCGAAGGGCGACAACAGGATCAACGCGCGCGGCCCGTCGGGCTGGGAGCCAGCACGCGAGAAACGCAACGCCGCCAATGAGCGTGGCAATTGAGGCGAAAGTGACCGGATCCCACGCGGCGACGCCGTAAAGCAGGCTCCTCAGGAAACGCGTTGCCATGAATGCGCCAAGCAGCCCGATCGCCATACTGATTGCCACCAACAGCATCGCCTCGCCAACGATTAACCGGAAAATGTTCGATTGCGCGGCGCCGAGAGCGATACGGATTCCGATCTCGTTTGTGCGTTGTGAGACCGAATAAGCAAGCACGCCGTAAATTCCAATCGCCGTGAGAAGCAACGCAGTCCCTGCGAAAATCGACAACAGCAGGGCGTTAAAGCGCGGCTTGGCGAGCGTTTGCGACATGTATTCGTCAAAAACGCGCACCTTGGTGAGAGGAACATCGCGATCGAGCAATACGAGCTGATCGCGCACAGCGGCAGTAAGCGTGGCGGGATCGGAAAGGCTCGTGCGCGCTACAATCCACATGAAGTTAAGCGGAACTTGCGTCGCCGGGACGTACATTTCCGGCGTGAAATCCTTTTGAAGCGAAAGATGTCTCACATTCCCGACGACTCCGACGATCTCGCGCATTCTGGGCTTTTCATCGCCGACGCCCCAGCCGGGCTCGATGCGTTTGCCGATCACATTTTGTCCCGGAAAAAATTTCTGGGCGAAGCGCTCATTGACTATGACCACGGAAGTCGAGTCAAACTTGTCCGTTTCCTTGAAAACTCTGCCTTGCAATAACGGGATGCCCATTGTCTCGAAATAATCCAAACCGGTGATGCGCATGGGCGCGTCGTTCCGTTGTCCTTCCGGCATCGGATGCTCTTCCATGTCGAAATCAGTCGTTATGTTACTGCCAGTCAGCGGCAGAGGCAGAATGATGCTGGCGGAACGCACTCCTGGAATGGCTCGAACCTTGGTAAGTAGTTGGTCAAAAAATGCGTTCACATTGGCTGGTCGCGGGTAGGATGCGTCCGGCAAATTAACCCGCGCGGTGAAAAGATTTTCGGTGCGTAGACCGGTCTGGACGCGACCAAGCAGGGCGAATGTTTGAATCAATAAACCGGCACAAACCAGCAGAATCAGTGCAAGCACAATCTCGCCCATGACGAGTCCATTACGGAGACGATGCTTGTGTTCGCCTCCGGTGCCGGTTCGCGCACCTGCCTTAAGTGCACTGTTAAGATCGACATGTGACGCTTGCCTGGCTGGCTCCTAACCGAAAACGACGCCCGTGGCGATCGAGATGATTAGGGTAAAAGCGAGAACGATACCATCAATCTGGATCGCGCTGATGCGCGGAATGTTTTGAGGCACGGTCACGATGAGCGCCTCGGTTCCCCATTTTGCAACTAAAAGACCGAGCAAGCCGCCGATTCCCGCAAGCAACAAACTTTCCGTAAGTAATTGACGAATAATTCGTTTGCGACTCGCACCCAGCGCCGCGCGCAAAGCGATCTCCTTTCCGCGCACAGAGGCACGTGCGAGCATCAAATTTGCGACGTTGGCATTGGCAATGAGCAATACGCAAACGACCGCGCCGAAAAGCACGTAAAGCGCGGCGCGTACATCCCCAACCAGGTCATCGCGAAGCGGCATGACGAGGGCGCCAAATTGTGTGTTCGTGTCCGGATATTGTTTTTCCAATGCGGCCGCGATCGTTCGCAGATCGGCATCGGCCTGCGCTACCGTTACGCCCGGCTTCAGCCGGCCAACGCCCAACAACATGTGATTACCGCGCTGTTCTGTATTTGGCTTCGTTCCATCCGCGTTTGCCGCGTCCTCCGCCAATGTCACGTACATCTCGGTAGCGGGCGTCTCGAAAGGAAATTGAAATCCGTGCGGCATGATTCCAATGACGGTGTAGGAGTGGCCCTGAATGCGCAGTGTCCGACCGATCGCGGCCTTATCGCCATTAAACAGCCGCATCCATAAATCGTGAGTGAGAATAACCTTGAATCCTCCCGGTCCGCCTCCGGCTTGTTCATCTTCGCGAACAAACGCGCGGCCAACCGCCGGCTTCACGCCGAGCACATCGAAAAATTCCGAACTGACCTTTAACCCCTGAACATTTTGCGCGCCTTGTTCGTTAAGGAGCGCATAACTGCCCCCGCGATAGATCGCCATACTGTCGAAGGTCCGGTTTTGCTTCCGGAAATCGAAGAAATCCGG
>JBLMXH010000296.1:0-8677 GCA_050257685.1 Nitrospirota bacterium | reverse complement strand
AAAGCGCCGTCGTAATCGAGGTAACCCCAATAAAGATTGCGGGCTCGTGCGAGATGGGTTTCGCCAGCATCCGGACGAAGGCGAGCCGCCGATTCCAAAGCTGCTTCGGCTTGCGCCAAGTGCTCAGGGCTATGGTCAACAATTCCGTAAATATTGATCTCCGTGAACGCGAGTTGGCAGTATGCCTGGAAGAACGATGGATCGCGCGTTACCGCCTGCTTCAGCAGATCGACCGCTTGCAGCAAATCGGCTCGCCCATTAGCACCGGCAAAGGCCGTCAGGAAAAGATTTTTGGCGTGGGAGTAGAGATTAAAGGCAGTGATATCCGTTGTTGGTGGCTGTTCAATGGCATTCTTCTCGGTTGGCGAAAGCTTCGCTTGCAGCTGGTCGGCGATGGTTTTTGCGATTTCGCTTTGAATAGCGAAAACATCGGCCAGGTCGCGATCGTAAGTCTGCGCCCAGAGATGCGCATCGGTGCGCGCATCGATCAACTGCGCATTAACTCGCACCCGATTGCCGACGCGCTGAACACCCCCTTCCACAACATGCGCGACGCCGAGTTCATTTCCGATTTGGCGCAGATTACGTTTCGCTCCGGCCTTGTACTGCATCACCGAAGTGCGGCTGATGACTTTTAAGTCCGCGACCCTGGCCAGGTCGGTCAGGATTTCATCCTGCACGCCGTCAGTAAAGAAAGCGTTCTCCGGATCGCTGCTTCGGTTTTCAAACGGCAGCACAGCGATCGATTTCGCAGGTACCGTCGTGGCGACGAATCGCTGCGCAACGGGCTCCTTGGCTTCGTCGACGATTTTTTCGAAGCGCGGATCACCTCGCAACGGGTCCCAGAAAGGCAGCAGCTTCAACTGGCCATAGCTCAATGTACCGGGCACACGTGCGGCGATCGCCAATTGTTCACAGGCGAGATCTTTGTCGCCGATCCACGCTGCGATCACCGCGAAATATTTGATCATCGCCAGGCCATTGATTGCATCATTTTCCACGGGAAGAAGCTCTATGGCGCGCCTGCCTTCACGCAGTGCGTCCTCCTTTCGTCCAAGGCCAGCATCGATCAAACCAAGCACACACCACGCCGGACCATAATTTGGTTGAGCCTGAATGATTTTGTCCTGCTTCGTGCGCGCAGCAAGAAAAGCCTCGCGCGCTTTGCTCTGGTCATTAGCCATGCGAGCGATAACGCCTTCAACAAATTCACGAGTAAACCAGACATTAGCTGAATCTATTTCGATTGGGTTTTCACCCTTTGCTTTCAGGGCGTTTTTTGCGGCAGCGGAGTCGCGCTCAGCCAGTGCGCCAAGAAGCCACACATCAGCAATCCTCGGCAGCGCGGCAGGATTTGCGGTCTGAATTGAGTCGATTGTTTCATGCAAGGGCCGAGCATTAGCGTGCCAATGCAATTCCACCAACGCGCGTTCTACCTGGCTAAAAGCGTCGTTCGGGTCGATCGCTAACGCGCGGTCCAAGACCGTTATTTCGTCGTGATAGCGTTTGAGAAGAAAGTAGGTAAGCGCAGCCTGCTGCAACGTAAACGTTTTGCGTGGATCGAGGTCAAAGGCGCGCTCCAAGTTTCGTGTAGAGTCTTCCCATCGCCCCTGACGTCTGTCGATTACACCTTTCAGGAAGAATACTCCGGGATTATTAGGCAGCGTTCGGCGGGCGATTTCCAGTTCACCCAAAGCACCGTCATAATCGCGGTATCCCCAATAAAGATTCCATGCCCGTGCAAGGTGTGACTCGCCAGCATCCGGCCGCAGGCGAAATGCGGCCTGAATAGCGGCTTCCGCCTGGGCTAGTCTCGCCGGGGTGTGATCGTAGCCGGCGAAGTAAATTACATCGTGAGCATAAGCGAGCTGGCAATACGCATCGAAATACGAAGGGTCCTCCGCGACAGCTTGATTGAGTAAGTCGACTGCTTGGAGCAAAGTCGCCTTCGCGTCGCTAAGCAGGCTTCTTTCCAAAAGAGGTTTTGCGCGGCTGTAGAGATTGAACGCGGTGATATCGGTGGTGGGTGCCTGCTCGATCGCTCTCTTTTCATTAGGCGAAAGTTTAGCCTGCAATTGATCGGCAATGGTTTTTGCGATTTCGCTTTGAATGGCGAAAACGTCGGCCAGGTCGCGATCGTACGTCTGCGCCCAGAGATGCGCATCGGTGCGCGCATCGATCAGCTGCGCGTTTACTCGCACCCGATTGCCGACCCGCTGAACACCGCCTTCCACAACATGCGCCACGCCAAGTTCATTTCCGATCTGGCGCAGGTTACGTTTCGCTCCGGTCTTGTACTGCATCACCGAAGTGCGGCTGATTACTTTCAAATCCGCAA
Organism: Nitrospirota bacterium; assembly: GCA_050257685.1. Classification (GTDB taxonomy): domain Bacteria; phylum Verrucomicrobiota; class Verrucomicrobiia; order Chthoniobacterales; family UBA10450; genus Udaeobacter. The sequence continues at coordinate 6,339 of JBLMXH010000296.1, read as the reverse complement.
CCCTGGCCAGGTCGGTCAGAATTTCATCCTGCACGCCGTCGGTAAAAAAACCGTTGTCCGGATCGCGGCTTAAATTTTCAAAAGGCAGCACGGCGATGCTTTTCTCCGGGATTTGTGCTGGCGCAGATGAAGGAGTACGAGCTGATGCAACGAGTTCTTGAAAACGTGGATCATTCCGAAGCGGATCGAACATCGGATCGAGCCGAAGCAATGCAGGAGTAAATGGCGCTGCCGTATCCGTGATGGCAGGTATCGAGAGCAGTTTCCGTAGCGCAGCGATGGCGCGGTCGGGTTCTCCTGTTTGCGCCGCTACTCGTGCCAGAGTCTCAATCCCGGAAGGCCCGCTCGTTGCATCTTTCTCGATCGGGTTCGCGGCGATCGCTCGTTCAGCGAGGGACAATGCGGTCTCTTTGTCACCAAGGCCTATGTTGGTCAGCGCGAGATCTCCAAGCACGTTGGAATTTTCCGGCTGTTTGGTGAGCAACGATTCGAGTTCGCTGCGCGCCTGCTGCCAAGTCTTCCCAGCCGCAGCGCCATCGCCGGAAAGATGCTGTGCCCAGCCTAACCAAACCCGCAGGTCACCATTGAAATAACCCAGCTCGGTATCAGGCTTGTCCAAAATTTCCTGTAGCCGGGGGATGATTGACGCGGGGCGGCGTTCCAGAATCGCTTGGTAAACTTGTGTTTCCAAGGTGCCCGGGTCGTCCGCATTTGGATGCAGCGGAGCGAGCAGCGCCGCAGCCCGCGGTAGATCGCCTTCGGCTTGTGCGACGCTCGCCTTCAAAGCAACCGTGCGAACGTCATCTGGCGTGATGTTCAGGACCTGATCAAGCTTGCGCAGCGCTTCAGGGAACCGACGAAGTCTCATTAACGAAAGCGCGTGTTGAGTCAGGAGGTTAGCGTTGCGCACATCGAGGCGCTCGGCTCCGTCGAAGTATTTTTCGCTCTGCTCCCACTGGCCTCGTCTTCGCGTTACGTAGGCCAGCGATTCTGCGATACGGCTGTCGTTAGGCAGGAGCTGACGTGCCTGTTCGAAGTACTGTGTCGCCGCGTCGTAATCCTTCAGGCATGCATAGTGGTAATAGCCCTTGGCTAGCAACCCTTCGCCAAGATTCGGTTGAAGAGACAAGGCGGTCTCCGCCGCTTGTCGCGCTTCTTCACGAAGCGCGGCGGTGGGCTCGACAATTTTTGTGAGATAGCCGAGCGAATCGACAGACGAAAGCAATGCCCAGGCAGGCGCGAACTTCGGGTCTAACCGCACTGCTTCTCTGAGGTATTTTTGTGCTCCGAGGGTATTAGCTGTTGTGTTGGCAGGTTTCAATGCGTAAGCAAGACCGCGCAAATACGCGTCATAAGCCCCGGCGTTGTCGGTCGGTTTGGCAGCTATGATTTGCTGTTCCTGACCAGTCACCTTCGCTCCTAATTGGTCTGCGATCGCTTTAGCTACCTCGCTCTCAACAGAAAAGGTGTCGGTCAGTTTGCGATCGAAGGTATCCGCCCAAACATGTGAGTCGTTGGCCGCCTTGATTAACTGCACGTTAACTCGCACCGCGTCACCGCTCTTTTGCACACTTCCTTCCACAACGAACGCTACCCCAAGTTGTTTCGCGATATCGGGGACGTTCGCGGCCGCGCTTTTGTATTGCCGTGTTGAGGTGCGCGAGATCACCTTTAAGTCGGCAACCTTCGATAAGCGCGTCAGGATCTCGTCCTGGATAGCATCGGCAAAGTACGCGTTGTCCGCGTCATGACTTCGATTTTCGAACGGCAGGACCGCAATCGATTTAATGGACTCTGGCGTCGTAATTGGCTCCTTCGCTACTTCGATCAGCTTTTGAAAGCGCGCATCATTCCGCAGCGGATCAAACATTGGATCGAGCCGCAGCAGGGCAGGAGTCAACGGTGCGCCAGGACCAAGGGCGCCGGAATAGGAAACAGACAAAAGTTTCTGCAAAGCGGTGATCGCGCGGTCGGGTTCTCCTACGTTTGCCGCCACACGCGCGAGATATTCAATTCCCGCGGGGCCGCGTACCGCGTCTTTCTCAATAGGAAGCGCAGCCATGGCGCGCTCGGAGAAATCCAACGCGGCGGTCTTGTCGCCAAGGCTCATCGCAGTTAGAGCGAGATCGCCAAGGAGGAGATGATTTTCTGGTTGTTCTGTAAGGAAAAGTTCCAGTTCTCGACGTGCCTGTTGCCAGCTTTCCGTAGCGGCAACGTGATCACCTGTAACGTCCTGAGCCCATCCCAGCCAAAATCTCAGTTCTCCTTTATAAAAACCCAGCGCCGGGTCAGGATTAGCTAGTAGCTCTTTCAGTCGCGAAATGATTTGTGCGGGTCGGCGCTCCAGGATTGCTTGATAAGCTTGTGTTTCCAACGCGTTGGTGTCGTCCGCTGCAGGTTGTAGCGAAACGAGGAGAGTCGCAGCCCGCGGAAGATCGCCCTCCGCTTGCGCGATCGCCCCCTTTTCGACGACCGTATCAACGTCGTCCGGCGTGATATTGAGGACCTCTTCAAGCTTTCGCAATGCTTCTGGGAAACGACGGCGGTCCTTATAGGACAGTGCGTGCTGAGTAAGCACGGAAACGTTGCGTGGATCGAGTCGCTCGGCCTCATTAAAGTACATTTCGCTGCGATCCCATTGTCCCTTACGCCGCGTAACAGCAGCCAGCGCAAAAGGAATTTGATTGCTGTTGGGCAGGAACTCGCGCGCCTGCTCGAAGTAACGCACCGCGGTATCGTATTCCTTCAGGCACGCGTAATGATAGTAACCCATGGCCATTATGGCTTCGCCAAGATTGGGCTGAAGACTGATAGCGGTTTCCCCTGCCTGCCGCGCCTCTTCGCGCAGGGCATCCGTTGGTTGCAGAGTCGCCGTGATGTACCCGCGCGCCTGTACGAATGACAACAGCGCCCAACTCAGCGCGAACTTGGGGTCCAGCCGAACCGCTTCTCTTAAATATCTCTGAGCGTTAAGAGCATTGGTGTTTGTGTTCGCCGTTTTCAGGCTATACGCCAGTCCACGCAGATAAGCATCGTAAGCGTCCGGATTATCAGTTGGTTTGGCAGCGATGAGCTGTTCTTCCTGGCCGGTCAGTTGTGCGCCCAACTGATCGGCGATGGTTTTCGCTACCTCACTTTCGACTGAGAGAATGTCGGTCAGTTTGCGATCGAAAGTATCGGCCCAGATATGGGCATCATTGGCTGCTTTGATTAGTTGCACGTTCACTCGCACCGCATCGCCACTCTTCTGCACGCTTCCTTCGAGGATGTGGGCTACGCCAAGTTGCTTTGCGATGTCGGGCAGATTTGCAGGTGTGCTTTTGTAATGCTGAGTCGATGTGCGCGAGATAACCTTCAGATCAGCGATCTTCGATAGCCGCGTCAGAATTTCGTCCTGAATGGCATCGGCAAAGTACGCGTTGTCTGTATCGCGGCTTCGGTTTTCGAACGGCAGTACGGCGATGCTCTTCTCCGGGATATTCGCTGGCGCAGTTATTCCTGTAGTAACTGTCGCAGATGAGCTGAAGGTTGGCGCAGCGACGGGCAAGCTGCGGTAACGGGAAAAGAACCATGCACCAATAGCAACGAAAACGATTGCTGCCACAGCAGCAGGCCACAGCCAGGCAGGTTTGATTCTCGGCGCAGACGCTGCTCGTTCCAATCGCCCTTTGAGGGACCGTAAGTCTGCGAGCATTTCTGCGATTGTCTGGTACCGCTCGTCTTTGTTTTTGCGCAGCGCTTTATGCAATATCGATTGCAGTTCAGCGGGGACAGATGGTGCCAGCCGGGACAGAGGTGGCGCTTCGGTTTTTAGGATAGAAGCGATACAATCGCTTGGCGTCGCGCCGGTAAATGGCGGCACGCCGCCTACCATCTCGTAAATGACCGTGCCCAAGCTCCAAATATCCGATCGCGCGTCTGCTGGCTGACCACGCGCCTGTTCGGGAGACATGTAGCGCGGAGTTCCCAGTAGCAGCCCGGCAAGCGTGTGCTGCGTTGCTGTTTTCAGGTCGTAGCTGTTCGACGGCAACTTCTGTTCGGTGAGTTTGGCCAGTCCGAAATCCAGGACCTTCACGTAACCGTCCGGTCTGATCATGATGTTTTCGGGTTTGATGTCCCGATGGACCACTCCGGCTTCGTGTGCCGCAGCGAGCGCTGAGGCCACTTGCACCGCCACTTCCAACGCGTTGTGCACATTCATCTTCCCACGCGCCAGTGCTGCTCGTAGCGTTATGCCTTCAATAAACTCCGTCGCAATGAAATGGCGGTTTCCTTCCGTGCCGATTTCGTAGACCGTCAGAATGTTGGGATGATTTAGTGCCGAGGCAGCACGGGCCTCGCTTTTGAAGCGGCTTAATTGCACTTTGTTCGCCGTCAGTCGGTCCGGGAGGAATTTGAGCGCCACCTTGCGCCCGAGTCGTTCGTCTCGCGCCAGGTACACCTCGCCCATTCCACCAACGCCAATGAGACATTCGATCTGATAATGACCGATTGATTCCCCGACTATCGCAGTTGTCCGATCGTCGGTCAGAAGTTCGGGAACAACTTCGAAAGCCGGTGATTCGATAAAATTCTCCGCGCGCTCATAAGACGCAATGAGGGATTCAACCTCGCGTCGCAATCCTTCATCGCCTTGACAAGCTGTTTGGAGGAACGTCGTCCTTTCCTCAGGTGCGCGTTCGGCTGCTAACTGGAAGAGATCGTTGACCTGTTGCCAGCGCTCAGATGTCATTGGCTTCTTCCCCGCTCAACGCACGGTAAAGCCAGGCTTTGGCCATCATCCATTCCCGCTCCACCATTCGCTGAGACAGTTGCAGGAATCCAGCCGTCTCTTGCACGGTCAACCCGCCGAAATAGCGGAGCTCAACGATTTGAGCTTTGCGCGGATCCAGCGCCGCCAGTTTTTCCAACGCTTCATCCAATGCCAGCAATTCTTCCGATCTGCGTTCAGTCACCAGTGCAGCATCGTCCAGCTCGACTTTCACCGCGCCACCGCCACGTTTCAGGGCGCGGCGTTCACGCGCGTGATCAACCATGATGCGCCGCATAAGTTGAGCGGCCGCAGCGACGAAATGCGTGCGGTTTTGCCAATTGCGTTTCGGATCGTCGACGAGGTGAAGGTATGCCTCATTCAAAAGCGCCGTGGTTTGCAGCGTGTGCCCGATGGGTTCCCGGCTCATGTAGTGATGAGCGAGTCGGTGCAATTCCGGCTGCACCAGTGGAATCAATCTCTCCAGCGCGCTTTTGTCTCCGCCACTCCAATCGGCAAGCAGTCTGGTCACCTCTTGCTGTGAAGGCTGGGGAGTCGTCATATCGCCTGATTCGACGCGCCGAATGCTAACACAGTCGAGCCATTTTTACAGCCGCGCGGTCGTCAAAAAACTTGGCGGGTTTTGACTGCGATTTCCGCTTTATCGGACAGAAATACATTTGTGCGGCTGCCAAAGGAGCGCTGTGCAGATGTACCAACTTTGAAACCAACACACAAAGGAAAACATCTATGAAACGGGTACGAATAATTCTTCTGATCGCATTGCTCGGCGCGGCGGCGGTCGGATTGCCTGGCGTTCGCGGCGCGACGATCACGGTTACAAACACTAATGACAATGGCCCGGGGTCTCTGCGGCAGGCCCTTGCGGATGCAGTCAACGGCGACACCGTTAACTTCGATTCGTCGCTCAATGGACAGATTATCACCCTTACCAGCAGCCAACTCCTGGTGAACAAAAGCATCACGATCGCCGGCCCTGGTGGGAATCAACTGTGGCTACGAAGGAGCGATGCACTCGGCACGCCTGAATTTCGAATTTTTTACATCAGCTCAGGTAATACGGTCACGATCTCAGGCCTGAACATAACAGGGGGGAAAGTAACCACTGACATCGGGGCTGGCATTTACAATGATCAGAACAATATCCTGACGTTGAGCCACTGCGACGTTGGCGGGAACTTGGCGGGCATGGGAGGCGGTATCTTCAGCCGGAACGCGACCCTGATCATCAACGACAGCGCCGTGGAGAATAATTCTGCCAGTTCCGGTGGCGCGGGCATCTATAACAGCGGCGCTTCTTCCGGCAACGCGACTCTAACAATCAGCAACAGCACCGTGAACAATAACTGGTGTATCAGCGGGCTCGGCGGCGGCATCTACAACGACAGCGGCTTTTCCGGCAGCGCGACGCTGAGCATCGCTAACAGTATCCTTATGAGCAACAGCGCGGTTCTCGGCGGCGGCATTTATAACGATGGCGCTTCTTCCGGGAACGCAGTGCTAACAATCAGCAACACCACCTTCAGCATTAACCGAGCTACTGACACCGGCGGCGGCATCTGTAACGA
>JBLMXH010000295.1:0-5274 GCA_050257685.1 Nitrospirota bacterium | reverse complement strand
CTGGGCAACATCGAGCGCGCATCGCAGTTCGATATCTCGAAGAATGTGGCGCAAACGCTTGAGATTTTAATGCGCGCCTCTGGGTAGCACACGTCTGCCGCGTGTTTGGTTTCGGCATGTCCCCGAAACGGACGTTGTTTTCCGAAAACGTGCCGGATTACAGAACCATCTAAAGCGAAACTTCGCGACCTCGAGGACGGCTCGCCAGCACGCGAGACGCGTGCGCTATCCAACCAGCGCGGAATCCGCGTCCGGGAAAATTTGAAAGACCTGATCGAGACGCGAGATTTCGAAGATCGAGCGCACGGTTTCCTGCAACCCCGACAGCATGAATTTGCCTCCGTACCCTTCCACCTTTTGCATGGCTTGAATCAAAGCCGCCAGCCCCGCGCTGTCGATGTAGCTTACCTCGGAGAGATCGACTACCAACCGCTCAGGCTTTTTATCAATCACGTCGTTGAGCGCCGCCGCGACTGTCGGCGACACGTGCAAATCGATTTCGCCCTTGAGCGGCACAACATTGGAACGGCTCTGAACTGGCGTGGTATTTGGTGAGGCTGGATCTTTTTTCATTTCATCGTGCAATTCGTGAATGGATCACCATCCGAGCGTGTCCATAATTGTTTCCACGTTCGAGAGATCATCAATCAGAAAATCAGGGTCATGCTTTGCAAGCTCGTCCCGTCCCCATCTGCCGGTTGCGACCGCGATCGTCCGCGCGCCGAGCGCTTTGCCACACGCGATGTCGCGCGGTGTGTCGCCAATGACGTCGATTTCGGATGCGGCAAACTCTCGCCCATGCTTCTCTTTTGCGCGAGCGCGAGCGAATCGGCCGAGCTCGTTTCGGTCGCGGTGATCGTCGGCAAAGGCGCCAAATTCAAAAAAATGCCAGACGCCGTAGTGCTCCAGTTTTAGTCGCGCGCCGCGGGATACATTCCCGGTGAGGAGCCCGAGCACTACATGCGTCCGCGATTTGAGCTTTTGGAGCAACTCCAAGACACCCGGGAGCAATTTGCCTTTTCGCCGCGGCAGTTCCAGCGAAAGAAAATGCACGTAACTGTCTAGGAACGCGCTCACGTTCTCGTTAGTTGCGGGGATTTGATGCTTGTTAAGGATGCTCAGCACAATTCCCGAGTCAGTCATGCCGGCGATCTCGATGTCGTGCAGATCATCATCGATTCCGAACCGCTCCTTAAACGCAAGTATCAGAGCATGAACACCCGCGCCGCCTGAGTGGATCAACGTACCGTCGATATCGAAGAGAAGGAGGCGTTTTTGCGTTTTTGTCATACAAAAAATGACGGGATCCCAATGACGAATGATGAGGGAATGACGAAGGTCATACGACGAATTTTCCGTCAGCGAATGCGCAGCATTTCAGACTTTGTCATTCGAGTTAGTTTCGGCATTCGTGCTCCGTGTCAGCCTTTGAGTTCCTCGGATCAGCCACGTTGCGGTGGCGCAAACGCTCAAAGGTTTGGTGCGTGCATCATTAGCACTGCGATAATACTTCCGAGAAAGACGAGCAGCACAATTCCCACGCCGACAAAAATTCCAGTGCGCACCGGGTCATTTTGCTGTTGCTGGCGACGAAAGGGAGACGCGGCGATCAAGTGGGGCAACTCTACGCCAGCTTCCGCAAAGTGAGCCTTAATCTCCTCCGGTTTGGGTAAAGGTTTTGAACCGCCGACTTCTGAGGATTCGTATCTCGCCTCAGCTGCGCCAAACCGAATCCGATCATCAAACCGCAGCACAGTTTCTGTGACAGGCTTGCCGTTGACACGCGTACCGTTGGTGGAATCGAGATCCTTTAATCGGTAGGTATCGCCCTCCAGGAGCAACTGCGCGTGATGCGTGGATATGGACGGATCATTGACGACAATGGTGTTATCAGGTCCGCGACCGATCGTGATCGCTTCGTCTACCAGCTCATGTGTCACGCCTGAAATGATAAGCTTTGGCATTGTGCTGACTTTAACTGAAGAGAAGAGCTCGACAAATAGCATGCCGCATGGTGATTGACCGCGCACGACCAGACTCGGATAGTGGCGCTTTCATGGCCATTGAGCTAACCCGCAATTTTTGCATTATCGCGCACATCGATCACGGCAAAACGACCTTGTCGGACCGATTGCTGGAGCGCACCGGCACGATCCAAGAGCGCGAAAGACAAGACCAGCTTCTTGATTCAATGGATTTGGAGCGGGAGCGGGGGATCACAATCAAGGCGCATCCAGTGGCGATGCGTTACACGAGTCAGTCGGGTGAAAGCTACCGGCTGAATCTGCTCGACACCCCGGGACATGTCGATTTCTCGTACGAAGTGTCGCGCAGCCTCGCCGCGTGCGAGGGGGCGCTGCTTATCATTGATGCGGCGCAGGGCGTGGAGGCGCAAACGGTGGCGAATGTCCATCTCGCGCACAAACAAGGCCTGACGATCGTACCGATCATCAACAAAATTGATCTGCCGAATGCCGACGTCCCATCAGTTCTAAAACAATTGGAAGAAATTCTGGCAATTCCCGCGGAGGAAGCTATTCAGGCGAGCGCGAAACTCGGTACTGGCGTCGATGAAATTCTCGAAGCGATCGTTGAGCGCATTCCGCCGCCCCAATCGCCGCAGGACGAAACGCTGCGCGCGCTTGTGTTTGACTCCGTATTCGATGTTTACCGCGGCGTGGTCGGCTATGTGCGTGTGGTATCGGGAATAATGGAAACTGGCCGCGGGATCATGTTAATGAGCAATCATGCGCGCCACGAGATTAAGGAAGTGGGCGTGTTTACGCCAAAGATGCGCGTCCAGGACCGACTGAACCCTGGCGATGTGGGTTATTTCATTGCGAATATTAAATCAACAGCCGACATGAAGATCGGCGACACCATCACGGACCAGCGCCATCCCGCGTCCGAGCCGCTGCCGGGTTTCCAGGAAATTCATCCGATGGTGTTCAGCGGGATTTATCCCATTAACACCGGCGATTTCGAACATTTGAAGACCGCGATCGGCAAGCTGCGTCTGAACGATTCGGCGTTTGTGTATCAACCGGAAAGCTCTGTAGCGTTGGGGTTCGGATTTCGCTGCGGGTTTCTCGGGCTTCTTCACATGGAGATTATTCAGGAGAGGCTACGGCGCGAGTACAACATGGATATTATCGCGACCAGCCCCAGCGTGGTGTACGAGGTGTTAACGACGCGCGGTGACAAACTCCTGATCGATAATCCGGCGCATCTTCCTGACCCGAGTATCATTGCAGAAATCCGGGAACCAATTGTGCGGGCGTACGTGCTGTGCCCGAATGAAAATATTGGTGACATCCTGCAATTGATTTTAGAGAAGCGCGGCCAGATGGAGCGCACCGAATCACTCGATACGCGTCGGGTTATGTTGCATTGCGAACTGCCGCTCAATGAGATCCTGGTCGATTTCAACGACAAGATTAAGAGCATCACGCGGGGCTACGGTTCGATGGATTATGAGCACGTGGGTTACAGGATGGCGAAACTGGTGAAGCTGGATCTTCTGGTTAACGGTGAACCAGTCGATGCGTTCTCCACCATCGTGCACAAGGACCGCGCCGAGGCACGCGGGCGGCAGTTGGCAGCCAAACTGAAGGAAGTGATCCCACGTCAGCTTTATGCTGTGGCAATTCAGGCGGCGATCGGCGGGAAAATTATCGCGCGCGAGAGTGTTTCCGCTTTACGAAAAAACGTCACCGCGAAATGCTACGGCGGCGATATCACTCGGAAACGCAAATTACTGGAGAAACAAAAGGAAGGTAAAAAACGCATGAAAAGCATCGGCAAAATTAACATCCCTCAGGAGGCGTTTATCGAAGTTCTCAAAGCGCAGTGACTGCGCTTTGAATTGACGAAGGTCGAATGACGAATGTCGAAGGAATGATGAAGCTCGAAATCGCCATGCGATATCTACATCTGTTTCCGTCATTCGGATTTTGTCATCGTTTCGTCATTCGCCATTCGTCACCTGTCATTTAATTCATGTTTACGCCCCGCCATATCAAACATAGCCGGCTGCTTCTGCGACACGCCCGCAAGTACCTTCGCTATAAGCACGACAAACTCAGTAGCGCCGACCAGGAACAAATCGTCGCTGAAATGCAGATGCTTCGCGAAGCGTTGCGCTCGAGAGACCGACAAAAGGTTCACAACGCAGCGGAGACACTTGATAGGACGCTGCACAAACTCACACCGGTGACATGGGAATCACACTGGCGGGAAAACTGCGAAGTTATTTTAGTCGCCATCGTAATCGCGGTGGGAATCCGCTCGTATTTTCTACAGCCGTTCAAAATTCCGACCGGTTCAATGCAACCGACGTTAAACGGAATCATCGGTCATCCGAGCGCCGACTCGCCGCCAAATATTGTGCGACAGATCGTAGAATTCGTTCTTCTAGGTCGTAATTACATCGACGTGGTCTCTCGCGAAGACGACCAGATTTTCGAGATCGTGCCGAAGAAAGTGGCTTTCTTCTTTACCTTTTCGCGATTGGTCTGCGAGCGGCAAAGTTTCCTCGTGTACGCCCCGCCGGACACGCTCCGTCAGGATTTTAACGTCTTTCCCGGCCGACTTTTTCATCGGGGCGAGGTTATCGCTCGAGGTGCGATCGACACAGGCGATCAGGTCTTTGTCGATAAATGCAGCTACAATTTTGTTAAGCCGCGCAACGGTGACGTTTTCGTCTTTAGAACAAATAATATTCCAGCGATTCGCCCGGATCCGATTGCCGGACCGCCTTTTTACATTAAGAGATTGGCCGGTCTGCCTGGTGACAAATTGCGCATCGATCCACCATTCCTTTACATCAACGGCAAAAAAGCCGCGCGCTACGGCTTTGAACGGGTAATGTCGGCTCGACCGCCGTACCGTGGTTATGCGCCCGGTCACGAGTATTTGGCGAAGCCTGATCAGACGTACACCGTGCCTCCAGACGGTTACTTCGCTATGGGCGATAACAGTTACAACAGCTTCGATAGCCGGTATTGGGGTCCCGTCCCCTTAGAGAATTTGGTCGGCCGCGGGTTGTTTGTTTACTGGCCATTTTTCCCGCATTGGGGACTTATTCGTTAGGCAGATGATGGAGTGACGAAGTAATGGAGTGTTGGAGTGATGTCCTGACTCGCATTACTCTATTACCAATTTTCGCCGACGTGGCCCAAGCGGGGCCCGGCATTTACGGCTGGTTGGGCCTTTGCGGTGGTTACGCATTGGTCATGCTTTTTGCGCCGGTGCGGCGAGCGCTGCTTGACGGTC
>JBLMXH010000294.1:0-3946 GCA_050257685.1 Nitrospirota bacterium | reverse complement strand
TAGGCGTTGCGCACCTTTTGGAGGGAAGCGTGCAGCGAATCGGCGACAGGTTACGCGTCCACGCGCAACTGATCGATGCGCGAACCGACACACATGCTTGGGCGCAAACGTACGACCGCGACGTGGCTGATCTGTTCGCAGTCCAAAGTGAAATCGCGCAGGCAATCGCCGGGGAATTGCACGCCACAATCTCACGGTCAGAGAAGCTGGCCATTCAGCGACCGCCGACGGGTGACCTCACCGCGTTCGATCTCTATACGCGTGCCAGGACTCTTTCTCTCCCAGCCTTCTTTAGCAATGCTGGCAAACAGGACCTGCTGGAAGCGGCCAATCTGTTGAGTCAGGCTGTGGCGCGGGATCCGGCTTTTTTCCAGGCGTATTGTCAACTGGCTTGGGTTCATGACGTCTTGTACTTCCTTGGTTACGATCGGACACCAGGGCGCCTGGCTCTGGCAGAGGCCGCCATTCAGGCAGCTTTCCGTCTCCGTCCCAACGCAGGTGAAGCGCACCTCGCGCGTGCGGAGAATCTTTACCGTGGGTATCTCGATTATAAGGGAGCATTGACCGAACTGGAAGTTGCTCGCGAGACATTGCCTAACGATGCGCGGATATTCGAGCTGATGGGTTTGATCCAGAGGCGATCGGGGCTTTGGGAACAATCCACACGCAACCTGAAGCACGCAGTTGAGCTCGATCCACGCAATGTCTTCACGCTATCCGCGCTCGCGGATAGTTACCGAGATCTTCGCCGCTATGCCGAAGCAGAAGCGGCATACAACAGCGTGCTGGCCATCGAGCCCAACGATATCAAGACAAAAGTGCGACGTGCCAATGTCGAATTGGATTGGAAAGCCGATACGCGTCCGTTGCATCAGCTGATCGATTCCATTCGGGCAACCGATCCTGCCGCCATTCCGTCTGTCGCGGATACCTGGCTTATGTGCGCTTTGGCCGAGCGCGATCCTGCCGCTGCGACTGCCGCCTTAATGGCGTCCGGAGAAAACACGCCTTTGAACAACGACGTTTTTCGTTTCAATCGCCCCTTTGTGGAAGCCATCATCGCGCGGATGACGAGTGCTAATGACAAAGTGCAGTCCGCTTTTTTAGCTGCGCGCGCAGAACAGGAGGAAATAGTCCGAACCCAACCGGACTACGGTCCATCATTGATCGTGCTCGGTTTGATTGACGCCGCTCTCGGGCGAAGAGAAGAAGCGTTGCGCGAAGGCCGGCGCGCGGTTGAGCTTCTTCCTGTGGAAAAGGATTCAATCAAGGGCTCGCTTGTTATCGCGTATTTCGCTATGATTGCCGCTTGGCTGGGCGACAAGGATCTCGCATGCGAACAGCTAGTGACCGCCGTTCGCTACCCGGGTCCGCTCAGCTATGGCGAATTGAAACTGTTGCCATTTTGGGATCCTTTGCGAGGCGATCCGCGTTTCGAACAAATCGTCGACTCCCTCGCGCCGAAGTGATCGTCGATTTACTCGAGCCAGATCGCCTGCCTCCCTACGCGAAATTTTTTGTGACCGAAGTGTTTCCAGCCCGCCTTGATCGCGAGGTCGCACATTTCGGCAAAGGAAAATGCGCGTTGGACGGAAAGCCGCGCGTCGAAGCGTGTCATCGGTTCGCGAAAGATAAGTGCGGTCAACAAGTAAACGCCCGCCTGAAGTAAAGGGCCGCGTCGCAAATCCGATACCAACACAAATCTCTTCGATAATTTGCGACACCGCCGCAGGAGCTTTACGGCGTCATCATCGCTGAAATGATGAAGGACTAACGAACAAAGGGCTACGTCGTACGCTTGAGCGGAATCCCATTCCAGAATGTTTGCTGGATGGTAGGAAATTTCCGGGTAATCGGTGGTTAAGTTACGGGCGATTTCGAGCGTGGCAGATTGCTGATCGACTGCATCGATCTCGATTTGCGCTCCGATCTTCCGCGCATAATCGACGAGCAACCGCGGAATATCGCCGGAACCTGTGGCAAGATCGACAACGCGCATGTGCGCGCCAGGCAGTATCCAGCGCTGCATGAAAAGCGAGATGAGACGATGGCTGCCGAACCAGCGATTAAGTTGGCGAAGCCGTTCAAGATCGCGCTCCAACTCCGGTGAAACCGGTTGGGGCCGATCCATCATCTCCAGAACGCCCGGATCGAACCTTCGCTTCATTCTGGAAAAATGAATCAGGAATCCAGGATTGCAGGAAAAGTCGGTCCTACTTCCTAATTTCCTGTTTTCCTGATTCGCTTAAAATTGGCTGCCACGCTTCGGGCAACTCCGCGGTTTCGATTTCGCTCGCGATACGCCCCTCGAATTCAGGGCGGAAAATCGTGCTCGTCCCGTAAACCATGATCACGTCTTCTGCGCCTTCCACTCTGATCGCGTGCGCTACGCCAGGCGGAATCACCACGCCGACGTTGTTGTTGCTGCGATGATTGTCGCCATCAACGAACAACCGCATCACCCGCCGCGGCAATCCTGCACGGATGTCGCACAAAATCATCTCAACGCGTCCCTGCAAGAAGAACATGACGTCCCATTGCTCGTCATCATAGGGGCGCAGTGAATGATTTTCCGGCTCATCCACGAACAAGCGTCGCAACCAGTCCGTTGCAGCGCTCCCTTCGGGAACACTCGGCGGATGCACGTGGAACCCTTTAGCCGTAGACGCAAACATGCGCGCGGCGGACCATTGTTTCGGCCACAGACCGATCTGCGCGAGCATCCCTTCGTCGCGTCTCACAAATTCTCCGAAAAATCCACGGTGCCGCTGCGGATAAATCTTTCGCGCGAAAATTTCCACTCCCGGTATCCAGGCTTCTTTAATCTCGCGCTTGTTCCTGTCGGCACCCACGAGTTCGCCCGCGTCCACTCCTCGGTTCGCGAGCTCCTGCGCGAAGGACCCCTTATTATAATCACGAGGGGTGAGTGCGTTTTGAGCGGCCGGATCAATTCCCTGCCACAGTTTTTCGTCGGGTTTATTCATTTCGGAATGTCATTCTGAGCGAAGCGAAGAATCTCGGATCAATTTGGGGCCATGGCCAATTGAATTGGGCCAGAGATGTTTCGCTTCGCTCAACATGACAGAATCGTTCTTATGAGAAACCGTCGCGTTCGCGAGAGAAATTCGTCCAATGCAGCTCGCGTGGCTTGCGCTATCAACGCCCGCTGGTGTGCAAAATTACTTTGCCGTCGCTAATTTCCCCGTCCGTTACTCCATACTGATTGGCGTACTTGATCACATAACTTCGCAGCGATCGTCCGGTCCCGGGTAATCCCCAATCAAGGATGTTACCAGGAATGCTGTGGCCGTTAATCATCACATCACTCACTTGCACGTTGCTCGCATTGGTTCCCGGCGGCGCAACAATGCTGGCGCTAGCATTTAAATACCGATCGGCCAGACCAAATGCATTTTGGAATGGAACATCCAATGTTTTTAGAGGAATGGAGAAGTTAGCCTGCAGGACATTGCCGTTGATGCCCACAGAAGCTGTGCCGCGGGATTTCCGGTTGGCGGCAATCAGCGCATTGATATCGGCGGCGGTCAATTCCATATCCGTTTGCTCATGAGCTCGCGCGGCTTTCTTCATGGTATCCAGACGTTCGCGCACCTGGGCGCTTCTTTGCACCGGCGCAGGCGCGCTCGTGCCTTCAGGCGTGGCGGCGCCTGTTTCGCTTGCTGCGGCAGCTTGAGGGATTGGCGCAGGTTTATCCGAGAGATAGACGTTTCGGACACCCCAAAATGTTCCGCCGACTCCTATCACGACCAGCAAGATGGCTAGTACGATGAAAATCAGACAACCTTTTCCAAAACAGCCCGATCCTCGTTTCGGCGGCGGCTCAATCGGGGTATTCATTCTCGTGATTCCATGTTGATGTTCGGGCGCGCAAAACTCACCTTGTCACGCACGATGCGCAACCAAAAGCCTCAATAATCAGTTCATC
>JBLMXH010000293.1:0-5671 GCA_050257685.1 Nitrospirota bacterium | reverse complement strand
AATCGCCGCCGTCGCATGATCAACGCGTCAACGATTGGTTTGCTAACTTTGGGTATTTCGGCAAGAACGCGCCGAAGTTCGTACGCGGGTATGTAAAGAATTTCGGCATCGTCAGACGTCACGCGCGCGGTCGCGAGTGTCGACGTCCCTTGTACCATGGCGACGTCGCCGATGAAATCGCGGGCGTGCGCAACAGCGAGTTCCTGTTCGACGTCGTCCCGCCGCTCGACCACTTGTATTTCGCCACGCAAGACAACAGTCAGGCCGACATCCCGCTGGCCGGCTTTGTACACCACGTCTCCGCGTTTTGCGACACTGCGTTGTCCCAACGGTTCGAGGAGCGACAGCTGATAATCGTCCAGCTTTACAAAAGCAACGCTTTCGGTGTCTCGATAAAATTGCTCGTCGTCTAGCGGCTCGTTAGTCACATTGAAATCTTACGCGCGACTCAGCACAATCCAACTCTGAGCTACACCGATTGGTTTTAAGCTCAGGAAATTGTAGTCCCGAAAAGTCTCCCGATGATTGCCGTAGCCGCCATTGCGAGTGCGCCCCAGAACGCAACTCTTCCGCCGCCGAGCCAAGGTGAAGCGCCGCCGGTTCGAGCAGCGACTGCGCCGAGCGCCGCCAGACAGACAAGCGAAGCTCCGGAGACCATCAGTGAAATTTGCGTGAGCGGCGCAAGGATCACTACTAACAACGGCAGAGCGGCTCCTGTCGCGAATGTTGCCGCGGATGCGGCGGCCGCTTGAAGCGGACGAGCGCTCATTTGTTCGGTAATCCCAAGTTCGTCGCGCGCGTGAGCAGCAAGGGCGTCATGGGCCATCAACTGCATGGCGACTGCCCGGGCAAGTTCCGGATCAAGGCCTCGTTGCACGTAAATATCAGCGAGTTCCTTTTCTTCTGCTGGCCCCTGCGTCGCCAACTCCCGTCGCTCCGTAGCGAGGTCAGCTTTTTCCGTATCGGCCTGAGAACTGACCGATACGTATTCACCGGCCGCCATTGAGAGAGCCCCGGCCACAAGGCCCGCTACCCCTGCCAGCACTATTTCGTGGCGTGGCGAACCTGCTGCGGCAACTCCAACGACAAGACTTGCCGTGGACAGAATACCATCGTCCGCACCCAGCACGGCTGCGCGTAACCACCCGATTCTCTCACTGCGGTGCCGTTCCGAATGTCGCATCACCTTGTTCCTAGCCTCTTCTAAAGTCGCAGCAACGGCTAGTTCAAAACATGAACTAAAAGCAACTCTCACACGGATCGTTCCCCCCGATAATCAGAAACGATGGAGGAGATTTCTTTGGCGCGAAGCGCTTTGGAGTGCCCTGTCCGCATCGCTACGCTCATGCGTTGCGAGCGCGGCGGCGGTGTTCCGCCGCTTTTTTCATGAAGCTGCACTGGGCGAATTGCGCTCTAAAAAATCAATCTCTTTGCATGTCGCTCGATACGTATCACAAGTGTGCGTATGACCCATCGCACCTACGAATTTGTTCAACTCGATGTATTCACGCAGACGCCCCTTGCCGGTAATCCGCTGGCAATCTTCCCCGATGGCCGCGGCTTGAATGATGGCGAGATGCAAGCCCTGGCGCGCGAGATGAATCTTTCGGAGACGACTTTCATCCTCCCACGCGATGCGGCCACTGAATCTCGGGAAGGAAAGAAAGTCCGCATCTTCACTGTCGAAACAGAATTGCCGTTTGCCGGGCATCCGACGCTCGGCACAGCGCTCTATTTGTACGCATCGGAATCCACTCAAATGAAGTCTGCCGAAATCACACTTGACCTGAAAGCTGGGAAAATTCCCGTGCGCTTCACTGCGAATTCCGGCAACGCGGCCCGTGAACGCGTAGACGGTCAGGTATTCGGTGAAATGCGCCAGCGAGATCCTGAATTTGGAACTCCACTTTCGCGAGAAGAGGTTGCGAGTGTCATCGGTATCCCAGTCGATGATATTGTTTCGGAATGGCCGATCCAACCCGTCTCGACAGGATTGACTTTCACGATCGTGCCATTCCGCAATCGACAAACACTCTCGGACCTGAAGTTTAGTTACATTCAGGCAGCGGAGTTTCTGAAGAAAACCGGCGCAAACTTTTTCTATTTTCTTTGTCCCGAGCGACGCGAAGAGCGACTTCAAGCTCGAGCTCGAATGTTCTTTTACGGTGGTGAAGACCCGGCCACGGGATCCGCGGCAGGATGCGCTGCTAGTTGGATGGTCCAGCACGGAGTGGCAAAAAATGATGAGCACGTGGTGATTCGGCAGGGTGTCGAGTGCCTTCGCCCAAGCGAAATGCATGTACGCGCGAGGCGGGAAGGGGAGCGCGTTACGGATGTCCGCGTCGGCGGCTATGCCGTAGAAATTTTGCGTGGAACTGTGATTCTATGAGTAATCGCCGTTATCACATGATTCGGGACGGATGCTAAGTGTGTAAATGGCGATAGCCCGACACTGTAGCGGCGCTCTATGAGCGCCGGGAAATGGTGCGCCCGTTCGCAGCGTTCGGCGGTCGAAGACGGCCGCTACAACAAGCGCACAGACAGGAACTTGCCGGAGCCCATGGTTTTGCCGTATCCACGAACATGGCGGTGGCTCTTCAAGAGGCCTGTGATGAGAACGTAATTCGATCAGGCCCTGTCGCGGCGTCATGCTCGAAAACTCGCGGTCGTTGGATTTTAGCCGCGACCATTCTCGCTTCGAGCATGGCATTTATCGACGGCACGGTCGTGAACGTGGCATTGCCCGCGCTGCAAACAAATCTCAATGCGACTGCTGCGGATGTGCAATGGGTAATCGAGTCTTATGCTCTTCTTCTTTCTGCTTTGTTGCTCGTTGGAGGCTCGTTAGGCGATCATTACGGCCGCCGTCTGGTCTTTTCGCTGGGTGTTGTAATTTTCGCCGTCGCGTCAGGCCTCTGCGGTTTTGCCGGGAACATTGGTCAATTAGTCGCCGCGCGCGCGGTTCAGGGATTCGGCGCGGCACTGCTTGTTCCGGGCAGCCTTGCGATCATCAGCAGTTCTTTCTCCGAGCAGGAACGCGGACGTGCAATCGGCGTATGGTCGGGCTTCAGCGCAATCACCACTGGCATTGGTCCGGTGCTCGGTGGATGGCTGATTGAACACGTTTCATGGCGCGCGGTGTTTTTTATTAACGTTCCGCTGGCGTTTGTTGTCGTCCTGATTTCGCTTAGACACGTCGGGGAAAACTCTGACCGCGCAAACACTCGCGTCGACTGGTTAGGCGCGATGTTGGCGGCCGTTGGCTTGGGAGCGTTGGTTTACGGACTGATTGAATCCTCCCAAGTCGGGTTTAAGGATCGGTCGGTAATCCTGGCCTTAACGGCAGGCGGTGTCGTTTTGATTTTGTTCTTGTTTGTCGAATCCCGTCTTTCGCAACCGATGTTGCCGCTGACATTGTTTCGTTCGCGAACGTTTGCAGGAACAAATCTATTAACTTTTCTGCTTTACGCTGCGCTTGGTGGAACATTTTTTTTCCTGCCGTTGAATTTGATTCAGGTTCAACATTATTCGCCGACTGCCGCAGGCGCGGTGCTGTTGCCGTTCATACTGATCATGTCACTCCTTTCGAGGTGGTCCGGCGGACTCGTATCGCGTTACGGTCCGAGAATTCCACTTATCGTGGGGCCGGTTATCACCGCAGTTGGTTATTTGCTGTTCCTGGTGCCGGGGATTGGCGGCAATTACTGGATAAATTTTTTTCCGCCGGTCGTTGTCTTGGGATTAGGGATGGCCATCACTGTGGCGCCGCTGACCACGACCGTAATGAGTTCGCTCGCGCAAAATCGCGCTGGTATTGCATCGGGAGTGAACAATGCCGTCGCGCGCACCGCCAGCCTGATCGCAATCGCAGTCTTTGGAGTCGTCATGGTTCACGTGTTCAGAACCGGTCTGGATCAGAAATTGCGCGGTGCAAATTTGCCGGCGTCCGCCTCGCAATCGCTGCAAACTCAATCGATCAAGCTCGCCGCCATCGATATCCCTGAAAATCTAAATCCCGACACACGACACGCGGTTCGTCGTGCAATCACTGAATCTTTCGTGTCCGGGTTCCGCTGGGTTATAGTGATCGGCGCTGCGCTCGCCGCGGCGAGCGCTGTCGCCGCGCTGTTTTGGATCGAAGGAACCCCACCGCGGGTTCGCCTGTCAGGGCGGCCGGTCGTTAGGCCGTAAGATTCGTGAGATAAGAGCATTCGCACTGCTCACTCATCGCGCTTCTTGATTCGCGGTAAAGTCGCGGAACAGGAATGAACCAAACAAGCGCTACCAAGGCCTAGAGCTCGGCGGAGATCCAGCAGATGGCAGACCTGAAATTTTTAGTAGCTCGTGGTTTCGGATAATCCCATCACCGCCAGGGTGTCGCTGTCGAGCTCGCCAGTCTGGCGCAAGCCGTTGGTGTTTTGATAACGTCTTAGGGCTTTCTGCATCTCAGCGCTGAGCACGCCGTCTGTCTCGCCGTGATAGTAACCTTGGCGAGCCAGTCGCTCCTGCGCTGCGACAACGATCGAATCGTCGGAGGCTTGAGTTTGGTAAACAGCGGAGTCGTAGTAGCCCTGCGATTGGTCGGGATAGCCGTTTTGATCGTAATACATTTGCCCCTGGTAATCGCCGGAGTCGTAGTCGCCGGGGTCGTAATTGTACGAGTACGGATAATCGTACCCGTAGGTCGACGAGCCGTAGCCGTCATTCGGAAAACCATAGTCGTAGTAGTAGTCGTCCGGGTAGTACGAAGGCCACCACGGAGAAAATCCCAGATTGAAGATCACCCATGTTCCATTGATGAAGGAGCATTGGTGACCATTCCACCAGTGGTCGCAATTGCGATTCCAGTCGCGATGCCAATCCCCTGAGCGGTGAGCGAAAACATGTTTTTGCCAGTCACCACGCAGATGGTTCTTTCCATTCCGGAAATTGTTGGCGGTCCGCGGACTGTTTCCATGCCGCAGATTGTTTCCGTTCCCGAAATTGTTCGCGTTCCGAAAATTATTTGTGTTCCGTAGATTGTTTCCATTCCGGAACTGCGTTCCGGTGTTTCGCTGGTTCCACACGCGGGCCATAGCGGGATTTCTGGGATTCGCGATTGCGGCGATACGATTGCGCTGCGGGATAGTTGCCACGGTGTATGGACCGGAACGCGTGACCAAAGCTCGACTGGAATAAAAAGGCCCGCGGTTCGCGAAAGACGATGACGAACGCATTTCAAACGAGGGAGAGCGTCGGCCTGAATAAAACGGTCTATTGCCATATGACCGCATCGGTATCGATCGGAACGATGAAACACCGCCGGGCCGCATCGGAGCGTGAACCGCGGGGCCACTGCGTGCAACTGCGCCTCTGTGAGACGCCCCTTTCGCTACGGGAACACCTGTTGGATTTGCTTGAGCAATCGTGATCGCGCTCGCGACAAACGCGACGGCGGACAATTTTGTTTTCATCTTTTCGTTTCCCTTGCCTGTTGCTGAACCGTTTGGCCGTTAATTTAACGTACACCGCCCGAAATGAGAAGCGTTTCTCCGCTGGTCCAGTTCGAATTTGACGGGAACGCCAGCTAATACCGTGCCGCACAGAGTGCACCGACGATAATCACCGAGGCTGATACTCGGCGGCGCCTTATGGTTGTGTGCCAAAAACGTTTCTGCGTCGTTTATCGCGA
>JBLMXH010000292.1:0-19986 GCA_050257685.1 Nitrospirota bacterium | reverse complement strand
CCGGTCGGACTCGCTGTCGTCTGTCGGTGGGGAGAAGGAGACGGACCGGGGCCGATCAGGAAATTGGTAAGATTTTTCGACGCGGATTTGGTCTGTCCTGCGCCAAGAAACCCAAATGTCTGATCAAACCGATAGATAAGATCAACGATGTAATTCCGAGCCCGTTCTGTGTAGGAGGGAATTTGCCTGGCAAAATTTGCACTCTGAACGGAAATCGTCGGAACGAGCCATGCTGCCAATCCGCCGAATGCAAAAAACGCAATCGCGAAAAGCAGCGCGATAGCCTTTGTGCGAGTAAGCGCTCCGCGAGACATTTTCGTCACCAGCGGATCGAGCAGATAGGCAAGAATCGCGGCGATGGCCACCGGGATCAGAATGGGCTGCAAAAAACTGATGATGTTGGCACCAGCCCAGATCACGGCCGCAACGATGACCACGAGAACAACGACAAAACAGGCAGTCAGCGCCGCCCACATCATCTTGCGTTGCCACAGGGTAGGGTAATCCTTCATTTCTCAACGTAATCGAAATGTCGGGCGGCAAATGTTCAGTGCTCGATATCAGATATCGATGTCACCGATTGTTAGGTAGGATTGGTCTTTTCCGGTAAATTCTTCCCGATGGCCTTTTTCGTAGTCTGGATCTTGTCCGCGAGATTTTTGTTTTTCGGATCCAGCGTCAGTGCTTTCTGCCAGGCTTCCAATGCTTCCCGGGTCCGATTCAATTTCAAATAAGTGTCGCCGATGTGTTCAAACACGACCGGGTCTTCGCGCTCGGCAGTCTTGGCAGCTTGGAGCAGGTTGTCCAAAGCTCGATCGTACTGACCTTTCCGAAATTCCACCCAGCCCAGACTGTCGAGGTAGGAAGTATTGTTCGGATCGGATTGCAAGGCGCGTCTGATCATGGTTTCAGCTTCGTCCAGATTCATGTTGTGATCGGCCCACATGTAACCCAGGTAATTGCAGGCCTCGGCTGAGTTGTCCGGGTCGAGGGCAATCGATTTACGAAGTAAATCGGTGGCCTTGTCGTACAAGCCCGCCTGTTCGGCAGCTGCTCCGTAATTGAAGTAAAACTTCGCATTTACGAAGTCATCATCCTCTTCGAGCTGCGCTTCGTGCAGCGCCTCCTCAAACGTCGCCACTGCTTGCTGGCTTTGTTTTGCTTCGCGCTGCGCGATTGCCAGGTAATAGACGATCTCCGGGGCGCCGGGAAATCGGCGCCGTGCGTCGCCCAGCAATTTTACTGCTCGATCAGCGTCTCTCAAAGGTCCCAGGAGTAGCTCCGCGAGACGCACATACGTGCCGGCGTGGTTTGGATTGATTAGAAGGCTTTGCTCATAATTAACGGCGACCTTGGCAAACTTTGCTTTGGCTTCATCGGTCCGGTTCGCGCGCTGAAGGGATCGCGCTTCCTCATCGAGCACTTGGGCCAACAAATCATACGGCTGATATTTTTCCGGGTGTTCTTTGATGATTTGCTCGAGCATCTCAATCGCTTTGTCTCTTTGGTTCGTCAGGACAAAGCCGGTCGCCAATTTTTCTCTTGCGTTTGCGTCATCTGGTTGGAGTTCGAGAACGCGCAAATAAAGCGGGATCGCTTCTTTCAGTTGCTGCGATGCGGCATAATAATCTGCTACGTCCTTGAGGATGACTGGATCATCGCCGGCGTGTTCCGCCGCTCTTTTGAAGACCTCGTTAATTTTTTTCAGTTCGTCAGGCTTCGGCTGTGAATCGGACTTGAAAAGAATTGCCACGTAAAGTTTTCCAAGGCGTGTCCAAAAATTCGCGTCACTGCTATTAACCTTAAGGGCGCGATCCAGAGCCTCCAGTGCGCTTCTCTCTTGTCCCGCCGCGAGTTCGATTTCAACCAGGCGTTGATAGCCTTCCACATCTCCTGGGTTCAGAGCGATAGCGCGGTTGGCGTAATCGATCGCCTGGTCCGTTCGCTTCAAATATCTCGTGTAGATGTAAGCGAGCTGCTGATACGGCTCGGCGTTTTTTGGGTTTGCCTTGATTGCATCTTTCAGGACGTCGATGGCCTGCGGAAAGTCATCCTGCTGTATAAGCAGAGCGGCTACCCGTGAAGCAAGCTCCGATTGACCGGGGTCGACATTGAGAACTTTGCGATACGCATCCAGCGCGCGCTCCATTTCCCCACTTTCCTCCAATCCCATTCCTTGAACGAAATGCGCCAGCGCGTCTGCCTTATGCGCAGCTTGCGGTCGCAACGCGAGGTCGGCCGCCGGTTTCAACGCAACGGAATCGTCATGACGCGCCGACGTTTTTCCAGGACGAGCGCGAGGAACTTTGCCGGGTGAAGCCTTGGGCGTCTGTGCCTCGGCAACTGTTGCTGCGAGCAGAAAACCAAGCGCGAAGACGAGTTTTCGGCAGACGCGGCAAACGCACCACTTTTTCTGCTCCCTCACGCTTAATCTTATCTGTCCGGCGTGGATTCGGCAAACCAGGGACGCTCGCTTCAACAGCAAAGGCAAATGAATTCAGCCTTACAACTTGTACCGCAGTCGCTTCTTATGCCGGTGCGCCTTCATCCGTTTCCGACGCTTGTGCTTGGCGATTTTTGCTTTCCTTCGTTTTTTAAGGGAGCCCATTCAGATTTTAGTAACTGCGATCGATTGAACCATCTAATTCACCGCAGTGCAAGTGTAGTCGCGGATTCCACTATCTGGTTTCCAGTGATGGCGCCATTGCGGCCTTCTTCTTATCCTGCGCACCGATGCCGATTTTCTTCAGGAATGGTTCGATCGATTGTTTGCGGCCCAGGAATTTTTCGATCGACTCATTGACGTCGCGCGAATCCCCTGGTTCGTAAATTTCGCGGCGCAATTTCATTCCAGCCTGTTTGTCGAGGTAACCGTCTTTCGCCTTTTCAAAAACGGTCGCCATATCTGCGGCAATCGCGTCCGCCCAGGCGTAACCATAATAACCGGCATCGTAGCCGTTCAGATGACCAAAGTAGGAGACGAAGGTTGTGCTTGGATCAATCGGCAGAAAGACTTTTTCCAAGATTGGGTTCGATATCGCCACCGAATCGTATGGCATCTCTTCTGGATGTGGATCATGCAGAGCAAGGTCGAGTGAAGCGAACGCGAACTGGCGACGGTAAAGCACACCGGCATTTGCCAGCTTCGCGTCATTGAGCTTCTTGACGATATCGGCGGGAATTTTTTTGGACGGATCACGGTAATCGGCAGCGAACGTATCGAGCACCTTCTTGTCCCAAACCCAGTTTTGCAGCATCTGCGACGGCGCCTCGACAAAATCACCAGGGACATGCGTTCCCGCGAAACGACCATACTTGGCCCGAGTGACAATGGAATGCAGCGCATGCCCGAACTCGTGGAAAAGCGTCTCCACGTCCTGATGCGTCATTAATGAGGGCGCGTCGCCTGTCGCCGGCGGGAAATTACAAAGTAAGGCAACGGTGGGCCGCTGATATTTTCCGTTTGGCAATAGCTTGCCGCTGATGATGTCGAATTGCGCGAAGTGATTGAATTTTCCCTCGCGCGGGAACATGTCGAGATAAAACATCCCCAGCGGCTCGCCGCTGGCTGAGTCGGTGACGAGATACAACTGCAGATCATCAATCCATTTGTAAGGCGCGGCGATCTTTTCGAATTTCAGACCGAAGATGCTCTGATAAATGTTGAACATCCCGTCGAGGACTTTTTGGAACGGGAAATAGGCGCGCAACGCTTCCTTATCGACGGCATATTTTTGCTTGTTGAGTTGGTTGCTGTAGTACCGCCAATCCCACACCATGATCCTTGCTTTAGGATCATTGGTCTCCGCCGCCTTCAACTTTTGCAATTCCGCAATTTCACTGTCGAATTTTGGCTGGATGCCTGTGACCAGATCGTTGATGTACTTTTCAGCATTCATGCCGGTCTTGGCCATTTTGATTTCCGTCTGGTAATCATCCCATGACTTATAGCCGAGCCGCAGTGCGATCTCGTTGCGGAGCGCCAGCATTTGATTTAGAAGAGGAACATTTTTGTCTTTCGCGAGCGTTTCGCGCACGATGTACAGCTGTTTACGCGTGGCCTCGTTTTTGGCGTTCTCCTGCACGGTGTTGAATTGCCAGGTGACATTCGCCATCACCGTGTAAACGTCGTCGCCAGTTTTGATCCCGGGTGACGCAAAAAAACTTTCCGGAAGGCCTTCAAGATCGGCTTTGCTGAACATGACCGGAGCGTTGGACTTGACGATGTTCGTATCGAAATCGGTTCCGAGCTTTGACAACTCTTTGCGCAGTTCCTCAACCTCCTTTCGCTCGTCAGGAGGCAATTCCAAACCGGCACGGCGATAATCGCGTAGCGTTTCCTTAAGCAGCTTTTCGTCTTCGCCGCTGAGCTTGGGATGAGTATCAGCGAATGCCTTGATCGCCTTGTAAACGTCCTCGCGATAATCGACGCCAACTGCCCAATCTTGGAAAGCTTTCACGGCGTTCTCGGCGGCAGTGCGCATCGCGGGATTCGTGTTTGTCTCCTTAATGATGGTGGCCCTGTTCGCCGCAAGACTCGCCTCGTAAGTAACGTCATCCAGCGCAACTACAGTGCTCTTGAACGTCGCTTTGCCGGGTTCTTGAGCACCGATCTGGTCCAAGCCCGCGTTGGCCTTCGCAATCGCGTTCTTCATGGCAGTCTCAACTGCCTCCGGCGTTTTTTCCCAATCCGGAATCGTCAGCACTGCATTTGCCTTTGCGGCGGCGGCGCGAAAATCATCGACGGTTTTCATGTCGGCTGCGGAAACGACTAAGCTCGAACCGAGCAGAATGGCTAAAGCCTGAACAAGGATTGCTTTAATGGAAGTGTTCGACATAGGATGGGAAAAGCAAAACAGGCCAAAGATTTACACACAATTTCACGAATGGCAGACGGAATTTTGGTGAATCTCCGTTTCATCTGTGTTCATCTGTGGCAAGAACCGACCTTCCGGGAAACCGTTAGACATGGTCCACAAATTTTTCGTTGCGTTTATTCCGATTTTCGTCGCGATAGACCCGATTGGGCTGGTGGCCATGTTCATGGCCCTGGCTGGAGATACTCCGCGCGAACAGCGGCAGCGAGAGGGGTTCATCGCCATCTTCACAGCCCTTTGCATTTCGATTGGATTCATCTTTCTCGGAAAAATAGTTTTTACCGCGCTGGGAATCACCGTGGCCGATTTTCAGGTGGCAGGCGGCTTGATTTTGCTAGGCATAGCCGGACGGGAGTTGCTTAATGTCGCACCTGCCAGCCGCGAAGCGACCGACGACTTCGGCGTCGTTCCGCTTGGGATGCCTTTGATAGCCGGGCCTGCGCTACTGACCGCGCTGCTGGTGCTGGTCGATACAGTCGGCCTGGTGTTCACGGTCGCGGCGCTTCTTGTCAATCTCGCGCTGGTCGTAGTTGCGTTTTGGAATGCTGATTTGGTCGCGCGCTGGATGGGCAGACAAGGGTTGCGGGGAGTGTCGAAAATAGTGGCGCTGCTACTGGCTGCCATCGCCGTCAGTCTGATCCGCCGCGGCTGGCATGGGGTGTGAGTCGAGCGAGCCTAGCCAAAACGGACTTCTGCGCCAACGATCTTGGCAATCGCGACGCAACACCGCGGATCAAGTTGCTGCGGTTTAGAAACCTGACTCGAAACGCCCGCCGCTGGCGATATGCCGTCGTGTTGAAGGCCAGAATTCCTTCAGTTCTGCGCTTTTATCGCCGTGCTGGTATCGCCAATTCAACTCAACTTCGATAGCCTTGATTTCGTCCTGCTGTGGCAGAGCCATTCCGTTGTAGATGTAAGCAGGGACCTCATTGCGCGTCCTGGTGAACGGGACTTGTGCATAGAGATCGAGGCGGCGCTGCTGCAATTGAGCTGTGCTCCAATCCTTATAAGCGGCGCTACGATGGCCCCATACGTCGGCCGTGTAGGCATACCGGGAATACGGATAGCCGCCGGTCACGGCCGGACCCGGCGAGGGCGCGGGCTGGTTTGCGCAGCCAATCAGTCCAACGGCGAATGCTGCTAAGAATAACGTTTTCATATTGTTTGATTCCTCGATTTGATTTGGACACCCACTGGCGACTATTTAACCACACAAATCAAACGTAGTCGCGGGGTTATTTGCTGTGTCGGCACCGATGCGCTACAGTCCGGATGCAGGTCCAAACAAAGACCGCAGGCCGATTCACAGTACAAAAGGGCCAACTCATTGACACTCCGAGAGCCTCTCGGTAAATTCCTCGCTTTTATGAGATTTCCTCTTCCGCTCACCGCGAAAATCGCTGCCTATGTGATTGGACACAAGCTGCGGGGCACCAAGAAGTTTGCCACGGTCCTTCAGCTCGAGCCGTTGCATACGTGCAACCTGACGTGCACCGGTTGCGGACGGATTCGCGAATACTCGACGTCGCTCAAGGACATGATGAGTTTGGAGGATTGCCTGTCGGCGGCAGAAGAGTGCAACGCGCCGATGGTCTCAATTTGCGGCGGTGAACCGTTGATCTATCCGCATATTGAAGCGCTCGTACATGGACTGCTGGCTCAACGGCGCATCGTTTATATCTGCACCAATGCCATGTTCATGCGGAAAAAAATGCGCGAATGGCTGGCGCAACAATTGAGCAACGCTCAAAACGGCAGCAGCAAGAAATTCGAGACGAAAATTGATGTGCTCCTTAAGACCGGATTGATTTCCGACAAGGACGCCGCTGAAATTCGCAAGGGCCCGAAAGACCCGGCGAAGCCGACGATCGCGCCAAGCAAATGGATGTACTGGAACGTGCATTTGGATGGCTTGGAGCGAACACACGATCTGATCGTCGAGCGCGAGGGCGTCTTCAAAGAATGTATTCTAGCAATCAAAATGGCGAAGTTGCTCGGATATCAAGTCGCGACCAACACCACGATCTACAAAGAGACTGATATGGAGGAAATCGAGCGGATGTTCGATTACCTCTCAGATCTGGGCGTGGACGGACACACCATCACTCCCGGCTACGACTACGACGCAGCCAAGCGGGACATGATCAAACGGCTCAATTTGCGGCCGGAAGATTTCTTTCTCACTCGCGCGATGACTGTTCAGAAATTCCGAAAAATCGAGAACTGGATGAATCGGTACACGTTTTTCGGAACGCCGGTCTACTTTGAATTTCTCGCTGGCAAACGGGACCTGACCTGTTCGGCATGGGCAATTCCCACTCGAAACATCCGTGGTTGGAAGGCCCCGTGCTATTTGATGACCGAGGGCCATTATCCAAGCTACGCGCAACTGCTGGAACAGACCGATTGGAACCGCTATGGAGTCGTTAACGGCGTTGCGCGTGATAGCCGCTGCGAAAATTGCATGGTGCATTGCGGCTATGAGCCCACTGCAACGCTCGGCTTGGAAGCGCAGCGTGGCGACACTTGGAAAACAATCAAGTTCAATTTCGGTGCAAAGCCGAAGGCAGCTGGACAGGGCAGTGAAGTGCTCATTTACAACGGTGTCAGCTCGGGAAATGGCCACCTCACTGGCAAACGCGCTGAGCCAGCCATGAAAGCCTCCTGAACATCGCGATGCCGTCGAATCAATTGATAATTTTACCAAGTTCGCCCGAGATCTCGGAAGCGTACTCGGCCGCAGACGAAGAAATCGCACAGGCGATTTCACGGGCACAGGAAAATCTTTTACGGCAGCAGAAACCTGACGGGCAGTGGTGCGGGGAGCTGCTGGTCGATAGCACACTGTGTTCCGATTACGTCGTGTTCATGCATTGGTGCGGCGAAGTGGACGCGCAACTTCAGCGTCGCTGCGTCCGTCACATCCTTAAACGGCAATCGCCCGACGGCGGCTGGAATATCTATCACGGCGGTCCGAGCGAGATTAATGCTTCAGTGAAGGCGTATTTTGCATTGAAGCTCGCCGGTTGTTCCGTGGACGCGCCTTTCATGCAGGAAGCGCGGGCAACCATCATGCGCCTGGGCGGCATTCCGCAGATGAACACGTTTAGCAAACTTTACCTAGCGTTGCTCGGTGTGTTCCCGTGGAAATATTTGCCGGCGATTCCGGTGGAGATGGTGCTCCTGCCCAGCTGGGCTCCTTTTCATATATACAAAATGTCGTCTTGGAGCCGGGCAATGCTCATTCCGCTAGCGATCATCAACCATTTCAAACTCACGCGGATTTTGCCCGGGGAAAAGCAATTGCACGAACTGTATCCGCTCGGCACAGAGCAGGCAGATCTGCGATTGTCGCGCAGCGAGAAATTCTGGACCTGGCGCAATTTCTTCCTGCGTCTCGACGACACTCTGAAGTTCCTGCAGCCTCTGCGCCTCGGCTTACTTCGGCAACGCGCCATGGAAGCGGCGGAACGGTGGATGCTCGAGCGCATTAAGGAAGGCAGCGACGGTCTGGCCGCCGTTTATCCCGCAATGCTCAACTGCATGATCGCACTCCGCTCGCTCGGCTATTCAAAAACGCATCCGGTTTACGCGAAGGCTGAAAAAGATTTCGCCGGCTTGTTCGTCGATGATTCCGAGGATTTCAGAATTCAGCCGTGTCTCTCGCCCGTTTGGGATACAGCTATAACGATTATTTCGCTCGCAGACTCCGGTCTCTCACCAGAACATCCTTCGCTGCAGAAAGCGGCCGAATGGCTGGTCAACAAGGAAGTGCGAATCCGCGGCGATTGGGCGGTCAACAATTCGTATCCCGAGGCCAGCGGCTGGGCATTCGAGTACAACAATGTCTATTACCCGGACACAGATGACACCGCCATGGTGTTAATGGCGCTCAGGCTGGTTCAACCAGAAGATTCACAGTCACTCAACGAGTTGTTTCGTCGCGCGCTTGGATGGCAGCTCAGTTTCCAATGTCGTGACGGGGGTTGGGCCGCGTTTGATAAGGATGTGACAACGCCGTGGTTGGAAGATATGCCGTTTGCGGACCACAACGCGATTCTCGATCCTACTTGCAGCGATTTGACTGCGCGAACGCTCGAGTTGCTCGGCTATATCGGGTTCGATCGCAACGAGAAATGCGTTCGCGATGCGATCAAGTATTTGGTCGCAACTCAGGATGATGACGGTTCGTGGTACGGACGCTGGGGAGTGAACTATATCTATGGCACCTGGCAGGTGCTGCGGGGTCTGCGCGCAATTGGCGAGGACATGACGCACGATTGGATTTTGCGCGGACGCGATTGGCTCGAGAGTTGCCAAAATGTCGATGGCGGGTGGGGTGAGACCTGTGGCACGTATGAAAATCCATCGACCAAGGGCATTGGCCCAAGCACCGCATCGCAAACCGCCTGGGCGATCATGGGTATCTGCGCCTGCGGCGATCTGGATCGGCCGAGCGTTCAACGTGGATTGCGTTACCTTCTTCGCTCGCAAAAGCCCGACGGCTCATGGGACGAAAACGAAATCACCGGCACCGGTTTCCCTCGCACATTCTATTTGAAGTACGATATGTATCGCCAGAATTTTCCGCTTTTAGCTCTCGCCACATATGTGAATCATCGCAGCGGAATCGGGCATCGCCCGGGATTTTATCGCTGCGAAGCCTAGACAGGGACTGCGGAAGGACGGCCGCCGTAGTCCGGCGGAAAATAAAACCTATCGTTCCGCATAATTCGATCTAACAGTAACGATTATGGCTTACGAACTACCTAAATTACCGTACGCGTATGATGCGTTGGAGCCCCACATCGATGCGCGCACAATGGAGATTCATTACACGAAACATCATCAGGCTTACGTCGATAACCTGAACAAGGCAGTCAAGGGCACCGAATTAGAAAAGAAAACGGTGCAAGACCTCATCAGCGATCTGAATGCGGTGCCGGAAAACATTCGCACAGCTGTGCGGAATAACGGCGGCGGTCATGCGAATCACTCATTTTTTTGGAAGATCATGGGACCGAACGCCGGTGGTGAACCCAAGGGCAAAATCGCTGACGACATCAAATCCGCGTTCGGCAGCTTCGATCAGTTTAAAGAAAAACTCAGTGCTGCTGGCCTGGGCCGTTTCGGCAGTGGATGGGCATGGCTGATCAAGAATAAGAATGGCGGCCTCGAAATAATCTCCACGCCAAACCAAGACAATCCTCTGATGGACGGCAATACACCGGTCCTCGGCGTCGACGTCTGGGAGCACGCATATTACCTGAAATATCAAAACCGCCGGGCCGATTACCTAAAGGCATGGTGGGACGTGGTGAACTGGGACGCGGTGGCTGATAAGTACTGAGGCCGCGCCGAGCAAATTTCTGTAGCGGCGGTCTCTGACCGCCGTTTTTCGGCGCTGAGACAGCGCCGCTACAGCAATGGCTTATCTTAACGAGAATTACCTGAAACTTCAGGCCGGCTATCTCTTTCCAGAGGTGGGCCGACGAGTGCGGGAATTCTGCGAAGCCGATGCCGATGGTGCTAAGCGCCTGATCCGTTGCGGCATAGGTGATGTTACCGAACCGCTTCCGCGTGCGGCGATTGAAGCAATGAAGCGCGCGATCGATGAACTGGGGCATCGGGAGACATTTCGCGGCTATGGCCCGGAACAGGGCTACGAATTTCTCAGGTCAACTATCGCGCAATGCGATTACCGCGATCGCAAGATCGACATTGCTGACGATGAAATTTTCGTTTCAGACGGATCAAAAAACGATTGTGGTTACATCCTCGATATTCTGGGCCGCCGAAACAAAGTCGCGGTACCCGATCCGGTTTATCCGGTGTATGTAGACACAAACGTGATGGCGGGCCACACAGGGTCTGCGCGGAAGGATGGAAGCTACGAAGGTATTTCTTACCTGCCATGCACGGCAGAAAACAATTTCGTGCCCGAACCGCCTAACGAGCACGTTGATCTTGTCTACCTCTGCTTTCCGAACAATCCAACTGGCGCCGTTGCGTCGCGTACACAGCTCGCGTCCTGGGTCGAGTACGCGCGCGAGCACGATGCGCTTTTGCTCTTTGATGCCGCGTACGAGGCATACATTTGTGATCTTGAAGTTCCGCATTCTATTTTCGAAATCCCGGGGGCCATCGACTGCGCAATCGAGTTCCGCAGCTTTTC
This sequence comes from Nitrospirota bacterium, assembly GCA_050257685.1. Lineage (GTDB taxonomy): Bacteria > Verrucomicrobiota > Verrucomicrobiia > Chthoniobacterales > UBA10450 > Udaeobacter. Next base: position 8,934 of record JBLMXH010000292.1, on the reverse strand, counting down.
GAAAAACGGTGGCTTCACCGGTGTGCGCTGTGGATTTACTGTGATGCCGAAATCGCTGTTTGCGCAAAGCACTGACGGTCGTCGACTCCCGCTGCATCCTCTTTGGCAGCGTCGTTGGAGCACGAAATCAAACAGTGTCGCTTACCCGGTGCAACGCGGCGCTGAAGCTTTGTACTCCGCTGAGGGCCGTAAACAGGTTCATGAGCTCATTGAGCATTACATGGGAAACGCCAAGATCCTTCGCAACGGCGCGGCGAGTGCTGGCTTGGACGCTTTCGGGGGCATCAACGCCCCTTACATCTGGGTGAAAACGCCGAATGGCCTCACAAGCTGGCAATTGTTTGACCGGATGTTACGCGAACTGAACGTGGTGATCACGCCGGGCGCGGGTTTCGGCGCACAAGGCGAGGGCTATTTTCGGATCTCGGCATTCAACAGCAGAGAAAACGCCGAGGAAGTGGCGCGGCGCTTGAAAACCCTGCGATGCTCGTGACGCAGACGATTTTGTCCGCGAACCAAATTTATGCGCGCAGGATTGCCTGCGCCAGCCGCGTCACGTAGAGTGCGCGAAGTTTTTCGGGGACCATCTGGCGTGCCGGAACGAAAACAAAATCTGCCACAGCTTTATCGCTTTTGTTTCCTGATGCTCGGCGACTCGCGAAAAGCACAGGAAGTTTTTCACGCGACGTTGCGCGACGCTGCCGTGCGCGCTGCCCGCGGGGACCTGCCGGACGAACCCTTCTGGCTGTTTCGCGACGCGCGCTGGCGCTGCTTGGAAGCCACGAAAACTGATTTGCAACCGGAGTCGGTTGAAATGGATGAGCGCGATGTCGCTCCGGAAGCGGAATCGCAAATTCAGCGGCTCGATCCCATGCAGCTCGCGATTTGGATTTCGGCTGCGCCCGATCCGCAGCGAAGCGCACTGGCACTCTTTTATCTCGACGAGTTCGATTACCAGGAAATCCTCGATATCGCCGATCTGAAATTGAGCGAACTTTCCCGCTTCCTCGCGAAAGGCCGTCGTCAATTGCAGGCATGGCTCGATTCAAAATTTCCTCAACCTGGCAAGGTATGAACGTATTGTCGTCGATGCGCCGGCAACGCTCTCTTTTGAATTGCGCTCCGATCAGCGCGCGTCAATCAGCCGACCGTCCTATGCGGTCGGCAATATCTCGTGCGGACGGCTCCGCGGAATTCGCTGATCAACAGAACTTCGATCGCGCCGTCGCGCGCGTGGTCCATCTTATCGCCATTCCGGCCGAATCTGCCGAGTGGTTCTCGGAAAAAGACCTCGTTCCGGTTGCGAAGCGCACTTGGAAAAATACTCTCCGCAACCCGGCGGTCCTAGCGATCAGTATCGCCGTTGCGGTGATTGCCGGAGTGTTGGTATTCAATTTCGTCAGTCACTTACACGATTTTCCCGGGTCGGCGACAGCTCGCAAATTGTTAGGAGTCGCTGCTTCGACGCGACCGGTGATGCTGGATCCGGTGAATGCGGAAGCCGGAACATTAAGTGACCTGTTCTTTATGAAACACGGTTTGGAGCATTATGATGTGCCGGCAGAGTTTGCGGATTTTGACACCATTGGCTGCCGCGTTTTTGAAGACGACGAGTCACGGCGTATCGCTCAAATTTGGGTCTCGGAAAAACGCATGCAGTTCTTCCTTTTTCCAGCGGAGAGAGACAGTAAAACCGGAGCAGTGCAGCGCTTCGTCGGCTGGCGTTATGTTCATCAGGAGGGTTGGACAGGCGCAGTCACCGAACGCAGCGGCGTTTGCTTCATGGCCGCCGTCCGCGGCGGCGACAAGGATCTACAGCCATACCTGGCGCAACCAAAGGAGTAGGAGGTTCCGCTCTTCCGCTTCCTCTTAGTCCTCCTCTTGATTTGGGCTATTGCCTGAGAGTGACAGTAAAGGCAGAGGAAGAGGAAGCGGGTTTCTGTCGAGCCGCGTTGACACCTCATGTGACGCAATCGATTTTCAGTGCTTTGCCAGGGTAGCTCAGTGGTAGAGCAGGGGACTCATAAGCCCTTGGTCGGGAGTTCGAATCTCCCCCCTGGCAATCACATGCATGGCTTGGGTTCACATTTTGAAGGCGCAAACCGGCATTACGTCGGGTCGACTGTCGATCTAGATGCTCGAATTGCTCAACACGAGCGTGGACACACGCACACGACAAAGCGCTTAGCGCGGAAAACTTACTTTGCTTGCGGCCAAAGAACTCGCGACGCTCGACGAATCAACGAACGTTGAAAGCAAAGAAAAACCAAGACTCGCAGTATCATCTACAGCAGTAGAGCAGCCCCGAAAGCGTTCGGGGTTGGTCGGGAGTTCAAATCTCCCCCTGGCAAGTGTGAATGCCTTTCGCGCGCTCAGCGCGCTTTGGAGTGCGGCGGCTTGACGCCGCTTTTCAGGTTGCATTTGGCGTGCCTCGCGTTTGGGCGTTCATTGCTCTTACGACAATCGCTCCTTAATGAACGAACCGAGTTTTCTCGACAAGTTTTTCGCAGCGGGAAATTCGTATTGGCTGACGCGGTTTGTCATTCTGCGACTACTGGGATTTGTGTATGCGATCGGATTTTTGGTCGCGGCAAATCAACTCGTCCCTTTGATCGGCGAACGTGGGTTAACGCCAGCGACACATTTTTTAACGGAGATTCAAAGCCAGCTGGGCTCGCGAAGCGCCGGCATGCTCCGAGTGCCGACGCTCTTCTGGTTTGGAATTTCCGACCATGCGTTGACGATCTTCTCCTGGGTTGGCGTTGCGCTGTCGCTCTTGGTTCTCGGCGGCTACGCAAACGCAATCCTGCTCGCGGTCCTATGGGCGATGTACATGTCGATCGTACATATCGGACAGATTTGGTACGGCTATGGTTGGGAAATCCAGCTGCTCGAGACGGGATTCCTATCGATCTTCCTTTGTCCACTACTCGATGGCCGGCCGTTCCCGAAGTCCAGGCCGCCGATCCTGGTGATCTGGCTTTTTCGCTGGCTCGGTTTTCGCATCATGTTCGGCGCCGGTCTCATCAAACTGCGCGGCGATCCCTGCTGGCGCGATTTGACGTGTCTCTATTATCACTATGAAACGCAGCCGATTCCGAACCCGATCAGCCGATACCTCCATTTTGCTCCGCTTTGGTTCCACAAACTTGAAGTGCTTTGGAATCACTTCGTGGAGTTGATTGTCCCCTGGTTTTCTTTTGGTCCGCGAACCGCGCGACATATTGCCGGCGTGCTGCTGGTCACGTTCCAGATTTTTCTAATCATCAGCGGCAATCTTTCATTTCTCAATTATCTCACGATCATTCCGTTTCTGGCATGCTTCGATGATACTTTCCTTGGCCGCTTTCTGCCGGAACGGATCGTTAGGCGTGCACAACGTGCGGCTCAGGAATCACAGCCCTCGCGCATTAATAACGGTATTGCTGTTGCGTTAACGATAATGGTGATCTGGCTGAGCATACCGGCGGTGCTCAATCTCGCGTCGGGGCGGCAGCTGATGAATTATTCGTACGATCCGCTCGATCTTGTGAACACTTACGGTGCATTCGGCACGGTGGGGCGCGAACGGGACGAAATTATCTTTGAGGGAACAGATGACGCACTAATTACCGGCGACACGAAATGGAAGGAGTACGAATTTAAAGGCAAGCCTGGTGATCCGAATCGGCGGCCACCGTTCGTCGCACCGTATCAGCCGCGGATTGATTGGCAGATCTGGTTCGCTGCGATGTCGTCACCTTCTGAGTATCCGTGGACCCTCCATTTTGTTTGGAAACTTCTTCACAACGATCGTGGCACGTTATCGCTCATTGCGAACAACCCATTTCCCGATGCGCCGCCGCGTTACATTCGTGCGCGACTTTATCGATACCAGTTTGCGCCCATAGGCGAGAAAGCATGGTGGAAGCGCGAACCGGTCGGAGAATGGCTGCCGGTGCTCTCCGCGGATAATCCGCAGTTTCGCGGGTTGCTTGAATCGATGGATTGGCTTGATGAATGACGTGCAGGCATCGTGCCGAACGGGGTGAGTGCAACGTAGCTTGGCGAGATGAAATCTGCTCCGTTTGTCAGCCCGAATTTCCTGGAGCGCGTTGCTGAACCTGAGTCGTGGTTTCATCGTGATTACCTGGCTTACCGAAGAGGCGAAATCAGCCGCGCGAAGTTAATTAGCCGATTGCCGCACGTTGCCCTGCTCGGCGATAGCGTCTGCATGGGAATCTACATTTCGTCGCCGTGGAGCACGTTTTGGCGCGCCCACAGGTCTCGCGGCAGGAATTGGTTTCTTCACCTCGACGCTGCTCCGACCATTTCGAGTATTTCGAAAAACCTGGAGAAAATTACACCTTTCGTCGCGCTCGAGTGCGCGGGCGTTGGCGCGCTCGTTGATGATGAACACGGCCGTCAAAATATTTTTCGCCGTATACTGGGCACACGAAATCTTTCGGGGCAGGTCAGTCATTTGCTGCAAGGGCGCCGGTTTCCGGATCTGATTCTGCTTTCAATCGGGCATAATAACGTCGATTGGGCATGGCGCTGTCCGCCACGTGAGCTGAAGCAAGCGGATAATCGGTTGGAACGGTTGAGTAAAGATTTCCGGAAAAATTACACGCGCGAGTTACGACGTCTGCTTCAGCGCGCGCAAACGCTCGAAAACCCAGTTGCGATAATCGTATTCGGCCTGATCAACTTTGGGGCGTACTTCAAAGGCCGCCAGATGGTCGAACGTCTCCGAGAATCAAACCGAGGTCTCTATCCGCATTTGGAAACGACTTACAGGTACTTCATCTCATTTCATCCCGCTTACCGCTGCAATTTGATCCGGCTTGCGGCAATGGTGAACGAAGAGCTGCGCACGATGGTGGAAGAGTTAAATCGGGAATTCGTCCAGGCGACCGAACACATTCAGCTGCGATATTCAAATGCGCTGGCCAGTGCAGACCTCAGCCGCGCGGAATTACTCCATCCAATCGATGGCTGGCATGCATCGGTGGAAGGACACAATGTTCTGGCGGAGGCTGCATTCCGCGATCTTGCATGCAGCTTGGAATTTCTTGGCATTCGGTCTCATTAACCCCGGGCTTTAGCGCACCGCTCATCCGGGAGCGCACGCATCTTGCGTGCTCTGTTCGGCATCTTGCCGAACAGAATTCCGCCGCCAAGATGCCGACGTGTACGTGCTGGAAACGTGCGCTCCCAGAAAACGTAAAACCCATTTTAAACGGCTTACTGAATGCACGGCACTGCACCTGGCTTAAGCCAGGTATCAATAAGCCCGCTCATTGGCCCCCGAGGCGGTACCTACAGATCACCACGCTCTTTCAGATGCGCGATTGTTTCCCGCATCATGCGATATCCAAAATGTCCTTGTCGCACGCGTAAGAGTTTCGATCCACGCCACGCTTCGTGGATGGCTTCGATCTCAGCCGGTGGAGCAATTGAGTCGAACTCCCCGGTTACGAATAGAATCCGCGTGGGATCGCATGCCGGGCGGCTGTGCAAAGGCGAGCTCAGATGAAAATGGCGGGCAACCAGAGCGCGCTCGACGTTTGCCTGGACAAGTTCGCGCCGAACACGACGCGATGCCGGGCTTTGCCAGATGGCATGGTCCACGTTCACGATCGGCGACATTAAGGCGACGAATCGGAAATCTCTTTCAACGAGACTCAACAGCGCGCCAATCCACCCGCCATAACTGGTGGCTAGTACAGCAAACTCATGACATCCGTGGGCGCGCAATGATTCTAGAATTTGTCGCAGCTCGATCACTCCCTGACGCAGTCCTTCCGCGTTCCGAATCAAATCCGGTGTGATCGCGAGTTCGCCATTCCAGTAACCAGGCGGGACACGCGAGAAATGATATGGCAGATGAACAAAACACGCGTTCCAGCCGAGATCATTGAATCGCTCTGCCCAACGGTAATAGCCGGCCGGATTGGACGACATCAGAGAGTGCAACAGAAGTACTGTTGGCGCTTCAGTCCAACTGCCTGCATCTGTTCGGAAGAAATCTGCGCGGGCATTATTGTTTGCTGCAAAAGCTGTTTTAATCGGGCTGCGCCATGACAGCATGGTCATCTGTCCATTTTGCATGCGGTTGACCACCGGCTTGGAATCGGAGTCACCGTTGCTGCTGTTTGCCTGCGGAGGCACATAATATTCCTGCGGCGAAAGCCGCGCGCACGCGGTGAGATAACGCTCCATCTCTTGTCGACTGTGGCCATTCAGCGGGTGACGTCGATGCAGCCAATTGATGGATGCACACAGAAGCGAATCGACGGCGGTGGCGCTGAATCGAGCCACTTTTGACTGCGCGGACATGTCCGCGCTTTTGAAAACGGCGACATGTCGCCGCGCTCTTAAACGTTCCTTAGGCGGCTTAGGCAGATCATCTGGCGTGAGACGAAACTGTTCGCGCAATTGCGAGTAGAGATTTTTGAAAGCGGCAGCTAGTTCGGATTCGATTCGTTCGCGCGCCTCAGATTTTGTTAACTCCGGAGAAGCTGAGATGGGCTCCCCAAACGCGATCCACACCGGCGTGCGCCGGAACGGCAGCCATTGCTTTTTAGAGTAAAAACGATCTGTGCCCAGAATGACGCACGGCACAATTGGCACCTTGGCAATCTGCGCGAGCGTAGCTGCGCCGGGACGGAGCCGCGCGCCTTCGAGTAACGAGCCTGCACCATCACGAATGCCGCCCTCTGGAAAAATTCCCACAATGCTTCCGTTCTTTAGCCGGTCGATTGCACTGCGAATTGTTTTCAGATCGGCGCGGTCCCGCTCTGCCGGAAACGCGTCAATTGAGCGCAGGAAAACACCCAGTAAACGCGGGCGAAAGAATTCGGCCATTGTCATCCAATCAATATTGCGCCGTACCGTGAGGCCTATGAGAAACGGATCGAAATGACTGATGTGATTCGACGCCAGCAAGAATCCACCAGCCCGGTTTGCATTTGCGCACCCGGTTACCTGAATACGCGCAACACACCCAAACACGAACCTCACCAATAACCTGCTAGCGCGATACACTGCCGCTTTCATGTTTGCATTACGAGTGTGTCGCGGCTCCGTCGCGATCGAAAAGTTATTTTTTTCAGGCTGATTGAATTCTTGAACGTGGTATTGTGTTGCTGGTTCCAAAGCAATTGTTCGGTCAGAGTCTATGAAACCGAGGATCCCTTCCAGGAACGGTAACGGCCGCTTTCCGCAGACGGATTATTTTTTTCATTCCGGTTTCGGTCAATGGCGTGGCCATTTCTGGTCTTCCGACGGAGAAGATAGCTCGCGGTTCAGGAATCTTTTTAATCTAGGACGGGAATATCGTATCGAAGCGGCGCGCGAACGTGCAAGGGAGATGGCGGCGTTTGCCGTGATTGTTGTCACCTCAGCCTGGCCGGTAGTCTACATGATTGTGACGGTGATAAAGTTGCTGAGCAGAGGGCGCCCGCTGAATTGATGTCTCGTTGTTCGAGCTTACTGCCGCGGTTTGGGCCAGAGAAATTCGTCGCGATACTCGGGTGACTTTTCTGGAGCGAACCCGTGGCGGCTTGTATTTTCGGTGACCACGCGCGGCACGAGAAAGTGCAGAAGATAATCCTCGCCACCAGCTTTGGTGCCGCTGCCACTCATCTTAAATCCACCAAATGGATGCCGACCGACGATCGCGCCTGTGCACGAGCGATTAATGTAAACGTTACCAGCTTCCAGTCGCGCTTTGACGCGCTCGATGTTATCGGGGCTGCGCGAGAAAAAGCCGCCGGTTAACGCGTAGTCGGTTCCATTTGCGACCTCCAGAGCCTCATCGAGATCCCGCACTTTTAACACGCTTAGGACCGGGCCGAAAATTTCTTCGCGCGCGATCCGCATGTCCGGTTTTACGTCCTTGAAAATTGTCGGTGGAATAAAGTACCCATGCGGCGGAACGTCCTTTGCCTGATAAGCGAGGGTTGCCTCTTTTTTTCCAACTTCGATGTAGTCCAGAATGCGCCGATAAGCAGGCTCGTCGATAACTGGACCGACCATGATGCCTGGTTCTGCGGGATTGCCGACTCGTAGACTGGCCGCGGCCGGAATCAAACGTTCCATCACGCGATCGTAATTTTCTTCGAGAAGAATCAGACGCGAGAGCGCGGAGCACTTTTGTCCCTGGAAACCGAATGCAGAATAAGTTGAATACATGATCGTCTCATCAAGATCTGCGTCCGCGTCAACGATCATCGCGTTTTTGCCACCCATCTCACAAATCACCCGCTTCAGCTCGCGTTGACCTGGGCGAGTGATTCCGGCCGACTCCCAAATTTTGAGTCCGACTTCGCGCGAACCGGTGAACGCGATTAAATCGACATCCTTATGATCGACCAAATGAGCACCGATCACCGATCCGTGTCCTGACAGGAAATTCAACACGCCCGGTGGAACGCCTGCTTCTTCGAACACCTGCATGAGCATGGCGCCACAGATAATGGACTGCTCGGAGGGTTTCATGATCACAGCGTTTCCCGTGACAACTCCGGCGGCCGCCATCCCGCAGAGAATCGCAATCGGGAAATTCCACGGCGCAATTACAAACGCGACGCCACGCGGCCAGTAATGATGATAGCTTTCCTCGCCCGGCACTTGTTGCGTGAGTTTTGGTCGTCCAAGTCGCCGCATTTGTTGGGCGTAAAAGGTGCAGAAATCGATCGCTTCGCGGATATCTCCATCTGCTTCAGACCACGGCTTTCCCACTTCGAAAACTTCCACTGCCGAAAGTTCGTACCGCCTGCGCTCCAGGATCTCGGCCGCGCGTTCCAGCAGCTGCGCTCGTTCCTCGGCCGGAGTCCATCTCCATTTTTCGAATGCCGCGCGCGCAGCTTTAACAGCGCGCTCGGCTTCTTCGACGCCGGCTTCGGTTCCGTACCCAACAATCTCAGCCGGTTCGGCTGGATTCACCGA
>JBLMXH010000291.1:0-5300 GCA_050257685.1 Nitrospirota bacterium | reverse complement strand
GAATCGACGAAGCAAAATTTCGCGAACACGCTGAGCACACCAAGAAAACCTGTCCGGTCTCGGTGGTGCTTGCCGGCGCCCAAATTAATCTCGACGCGAAATTGCTCTAAGGCGCGGTTATTCTGGCGAGCGCACGGTTCTAGCGTGCTGGTTTCGGCGTCGCGCCGAAACAGTTTTTTCCTTGCAGTTCGAGTCGATCAGCGACAAGCGAGTTAAAACAAGTTCGCGATCGCGAGGACGCGCTCGCCAGCACGCGAGCCGCGTGCGCTCCCCAAAAATTACTCTGCCAACTGATAGAGGTACTCAACAAACGACATCGTCGCGCCGTCGAAGTCTTGAACTTTCGGATTCGCCGATTCGATGATGTAATATTCGTCCGGGGCATGAGCGCCGCTGCCGTGGCCGAGTCCGAAATGTCCCGCGGCCAGCTTGAGCGGTTCGCCGGTGAAGACGTAACCAGGATACGAACCGGCGTTGCGTGGCCAAAGCAACGCGTCAACGCCGAACTTTTTGTAGGTCGCCAACTGGGCCTGAATCAGTGGCGAATGTTTCGACGTGGCCGTTGGATCGTATCCGCCGGTCATGTTCACCTCGATATCGCCGAAACCGCGCTTTGCCAGATGAGCTTTTAACGCGGCAAGCGCGTCGGCCGCCTTCATGTCGGGCACGAGTCGCATATCGATTTTCGCGACGGCGCGATGAGGCAGAATTGTTTTACCGCCCGACCCGGTGTAGCCACCAACGAGTCCTTCGATATTAACAGTCGGCTGCGATTCGAGCCGCTCATTTGCCTGCTCCCACGGCAGATCATTAATCCAATGCTGAACGCTGAATTGTTTTTTCGCCTGCGCTTCGCTGCGCACCTTCGACACATTTTCGATCATTGTCTTTTGTTCGGCGGTTAGCGGGAGTGGCTTCGGATAATTGTCGATCGTGATCACGTTACCGTCGTCGGACACGAGAGTGTTGAGCGCTTTGATTAGATGCCACGCTGGGCTGTCTACCATCGCTTTTAGTGACGAGTGAATATCCTTGGCTGGACCGCGCCCCCATTTCTCGCCGCTCGAAACCAGCTCAAGCTCAATGACGCCCTTCGAACCGAGATTCACTGTAACAATGCCATCGAGGTCCTGTGCGGCAAACGGCATGAACACGCCGACACACTTCTTCAGCGCGTCAAGCACCTCCGGGCGCCTAACGAGTTGCGAAATATGCGGCGAACCGATCTCCTCTTCTCCTTCGGCCACGAGCACCAGGTTAACCGGCATCTTCTTGCCGGCTCCGCCAATTGCGTGCAGCGCAGCGAGAAAGGACGCCTCGGGACCTTTTTGATTCACCGCGCCTCGGCCGACTATCACTTTCCCGAGCGGCGGTTTGTCCACGAGTCGCGCTTCGGTCGGCGGCGACGACCACTCCGACGAATCGAATTGTTTCACGTCGTACATGAAATAGACCCCAACCGTTTTCGGCGCACCGGCGTCCAGCGTCGCGAACACTCCTGGCTTGCCGTCGGTGTTAATCACCGTCGCCTGCTGAAACCCTGCATCGCGCGCGAGCTTTGCCATGTACTCCGCGCCCTCCGGATATCCACGGTTCTCAGCCGCGATCGAAACCTGTGCGATCCAATCCTGCAACCGCTTTACCGCCTCATCGTGGTGTTTGGTGATTTCGGCTTTGATGTCGGCGTGTTCATCAGCGGCGATTAACCGATGCGCCGCGAGTGCAAACAGAGCCAGTAGAACGGCGACACTTTTGGAGAACCGAGTAGTCGAGCACATAAATATTTTGATCGCTCAGCGTTGGTCCACTCGCAAGCGACAACTGGTTTGCGTGAAATCTGGGGAGCGCACGCATTTTGCGTGCTGGTGAAGGCATTCTGCCTTCACGAACTTTTAATCAATCTTTGAGGAGCATTGATGTAGTCGCTAAGGAGCCCAATTCCCGTCGAAGTTCGTCGCCGCAGAATGCGGCGACCAGCACGCTACAAGCGTGCGCTCCCGAGGGACTATTATAACGCCAAGCTTTCCTGTTTCGGTGTCGAACCAGTCTGCGTGAGGCTGCTGAATTTCTTCATGAGATCATCGAGTTTGGCCACATAATAATCGACGTTCTCATCGCGGTTCTCTGGATCGAATTCGCTGGCGAGCTTGGCGGCTTCGTAGGCGGGAACTTTCTTCGGCGTAGCCTTGATGTAGTAGCTAATCTGGTCGCCCGGTCTGTAGTTGCGCCCGCTGGCTAATGCGAGCTCATATGCCGCGGCCCGGTTACGGGCCGAGCCGGCGATCTTGGCCCTGTATTTCTCAAGAGAATCCTGGAGCGTGTCCGTCTTCATCAGCATGTCGATCTTCCATTCGCGGTTTTGAATGTTTCTATCGAAGTCGTTCCGAAGATCGGCAATCGCTTCCGGTTTGCCTTGCATGATCATTTTGATCATTTGTTCCAAAAAAAGGCGCTGAAATTTTTCGAGTCCACGTGACTTCAGGGCGCCGCCTTTGATGATGACATCGCCATCTTTCGTGAGCAGCGCATAATTTTTTGCTTTATAACTGAGCATGGCGTCGAATTGCTCGTCGATTTCGACGTCAATCCCAGGTGGCAATTCGTTTGCCAGATTTTTCTGCAAGTTATCAAGATCGGTGTTTTCCGGCGGCACGAAATAAATCCCGTCGGTATCGACCTCAATCACTTGCGCTTCACGCGCGCTAAGCCAGTCTATCATCTTCTTGAGCAGGTCGCGCCCGATCTGCGTGACACGCGCAGCAGCATCGAAATCGGCGAAATGTCCCTGCGCGAATCCAAGGTAACCGTAGAAGCTGTTGAGCAGAATCTTAAACGTATTTTGCAACGCTTGGAGATGATGTTGTTTGGCGGGATCGCGTTCCGCCCGCATTCTTGCTTTGGCTTCGAGCCGGAAATTGCGGAGATCCGTCAGCAAATGACGAAAAATTTGCAGCTCATCCGTCGCCGGGAAGCAATCAAACTGCAACATGATGGACGGATAAAGCGACGCTACGTCGCAATGCCAGACGTTGCGCGCGACACCGGTAAAGAAGATATCGGTGTAACCTCCTTCGAACCCGCGCGGCATCGGCAGTTCGGGAATAGAATGCCGTTGCCGAAAATATTCGCGCAAGAACAGCGCATTGATGCGCGTGGCGTTACCGCGCACGATCGCATCTTGATAATTGTAGGGAAAAATTTGCGCCTGAATGAAGTAGCTCGCGCTCAGCAGATCCGATAAGGCGCGCGTTTCACGAACACCGCATAGCGCGCGTCGCTTAAATCGTTCGGAGTCGCTGTGGTACGCACGGTCTAGTTCCTTCCCGGTAAGCCCTGAAACCTGTTCGTTATCGCAGAGCTCGAAATGTCGGGCGACATCGGTGCGTTCGAAGCCTGCGAGTGAACGCATGCCAACGTCGTAAAATTGTGCCAGCAAAAAGGTGTCGACGAAATGCCGGCCATCGATCGTGAACTTCGGATAATCGATAGTCTTCTCCGCGATTTGCAGCCGTGACGGACGCGAGCGGAGAAAGCCGCCACTGCGACCCCAATCGAGTTTGGTTTTCAGCTTCTTCGCGCGGGCGACAAGCAGTGGCAGATGCACGCGGAATAAATCGTGGCCTTCGATGACGTCAGGATCACGTTCTTTGATAACTGCGGTAAGTCGCCTGAGCGCATTTCTCTCGGATTCTTCTACGTTGTTCGCCTCGACGATGATTAGCTCTTCCCAGTCAGTGTTATCCGATAGCGCGATGCTGATGATGTGATCGGTACTGCCGGGGTCACCGCCCCCGGCTACAGAAAGAACCTCCATCTGCATTCGTTTGAGTTCTTCGAATGCGAGATCCTTAAACAATGTGCGACCAGTCGCAGTGAGATAATGCTGAATTGGATCGGTAAACGCGAAGAAATCGCGTCCGCTGTTCTTGAGTCCATTGCGAAGCGCGATCAATTCTTTCCAGCTGTCGACTGTGATAAGCCAGCCGTACTTCAGATCGCCTTGCAGTTTTTCCGTTTCGATCCCAAGATCGACAACGTCCGAGTCGGCCCAAACAAACGGGTGAAACGGCTCGACGTCAGTGACGGTCGAACCGTCTGTTTCCCGGCGATGCACTCGCACGGTGCCGGTCTCGCCCAACTCAACGGCCACAATCCGAGGCGTCGGGTCCACACCGAAGAGGAGCGTGTTTTTCTCAAATTCCATTAACCACAGATTCCTCGACTTCGCTCGGAATGACAAATTGTAGGACAGGTGCTGGGCCTGCCGCGACTCGGCAACCGGAGCGTTTGCCCTCACTCGTGCGATACGCTTCCTTTGTTCGCGCAATGCCTCGATTGCTCTTCGGTTGCGCTCGATATGACAAAAAAATGAATTTGCGAAATCTATGGATATAAGTCAGGAATGAAGACTCGTTGCTTAATCTTCTTATTATCGGTTTCTATTCTGCCTTTTGCCTCGGCGGAGGAGACGCCGCAATCGCTCGCGGATGCGGAGCTGCCGTCGCTCCTCACGATCTATAAAGACATTCACAGTCATCCCGAATTGTCCACGCAGGAACAGCGCACCGCCGCAATAGTCGCAAAGGAATTGCGGGCAGCCGATTGCGAAGTGACCGAGCATTTCGGCAAATATGATAACCCAACCCAAAAATGCTACGGCGTAATCGGGATGTTGAGAAACGGGGACGGTTCGAAGGTTGTGGTGCGCACAGACATGGACGCCCTGCCCGTTGGAGAGGAAACTGGCCTGCCGTACGCCAGCAAAGTTGTCGCGAAGAACGCTGAAGGCAAAGATGTGCCTGTCATGCATGCGTGCGGGCATGACGCACATGTATCGATGTTTATCGGCGTAGCGCGTGCGCTGGCGAAGCTGAAAGACCAATGGCACGGCACGATCATTTTTGTTGCTCAACCGTCAGAGGAAACTGGCAGCGGCGCCCGAGCATTGCTCAAGGCCGGTCTGTACGAACACTTCGGTAGACCGGATTTTGCGCTGGGATTTCACGACAAGGCAGACATGCAAACCGGCCACATCGGGGTTACGGAAGGTTACACGTATGCGAATGTCGATTCAGTGGATGTGACCGTGCGGGGCGTCGGCGGGCACGGCGCGTATCCGTACACTACCAAGGACCCGATCGTGCTTGCGGCGGAGATGATCAACGCGTGGCAGACGATTGCCTCGCGTGAAAATAATCCGCTCAATCCGATCGTCATCACTGTTGGCTCGATTCACGGCGGCACAAAGCACAACATCATTCCAGATGAGGTGAAAATGCAGTTGACCGTGCGCACCTATA
>JBLMXH010000290.1:0-10850 GCA_050257685.1 Nitrospirota bacterium | reverse complement strand
GCACTGGTGCAAGCAACACCACTTATATTGAGACAAGCAAATTCATCGGGAAGAAGGTGAAATCGGCACAAGGCGATGAAATCGGCACGGTTAAAGACATCGTGCTGGACCGCAATACAGGGTGCCTGGCTTACACTGTCCTTTCGACTACTGGTGGAGGCGGTGCGCGGGCTGGTGGAGGCGGCAAAATGGTTGCTGTCCCGTGGGCTGTCTATTCCCCGTCGAGTGATCTGAATGTGCTCACAGTGACCGTGGACAGAGAGCGCATCTATAATGCCCCTGTGTTCGATTACGCTCGGATCGACGAATATTCACGGCCTGATTACATCACCAACGTCTACAGCTATTATGGAGTAAGCCCGGGAGCGGGAGTTGGGGTGGGAGTTTCTGGCGGTACCACGACCGGCGCAACGACAACGACTGGCGCGACCACAACAACAGGAGCAGCTACGGGTGCCGGCGCTGCGGCTGGCACATCCGCGAGGGCGGGCGCAAGCGCGAGCCCAGTTGGAACTGCGTCACCTGCAGCAACAGCTTCGCGAGGAGCGAAAGCCACACCCACTCCCCATGGAACGCCAGCAGCGACTCCGCGCGGAACTCAAGCAGGTAAAACACACCCCACTGCGTCACCGAGTACCCGGGGCCATGAGCGCGAAACGGGGACTCCACCAACGAGAAGGACGCGAGGCGCGACGGATACTGGATCGAGCTCCGAAACCAACCTTTCTCATCCCGAGGAATCCAAACAAGCTGAACGCAACGCTGACACACGCGAATCGCGGCCCGATTCTGAACGATCTGCCGCTGATCAATCCACTTCAGCAGAAAAGACGACTGGAACACATCATCGCGAGAAATCAGGCAAACGGGAAACAAGCAGTCCGCCCGAGCAGCCTGAACAACGATAACAATACTTAGAGTTTAGAACGATCAGCCCGGCAGCACCGAAAGTTGCCGGGCTGTTTCGTATCTGGATTATTTGGGAATCACTCAGCCGGTTTGGCTTTCTACTGCGGCTGTATCAGCGGGAAGATATTTGACCCCGATCAGCCAAACCAATCCCGAGAGGAAGATGATTCCGGAAACAAACAGGAACGCTACGTGCATGTTCGTATGACCGCCGATATATCCAAGGAGCCAAAACGCCTGTACGTCACCGAACGCGTGGATCATGAAGATGTTTGCTGCAAACGCCGTCGCACGTACTGCTGGCAGCGACACGTTGGCGAGTGCAGTGTTCGCAGGACCGGTGTTAAGAAATAAGAAAAATATCGCAAGAAACATTGGGATCCACGCCGCAGGAAACGGCACGTACAAAGTCAGAACAAAAACCGGGCACGCGATCAACATGCCGATGCCTGAAACCCAAAAATAGGAACCAGCGAAACGCGAACGCAGTTTGTCTGCGACAACCCCTCCGAGCAGCGTCGAGATCAAGCCGGCGACTACTGTGATCAAGCCGAAGATTGTCATGCCTACATCCGGGCTTTGATTCCGATAACGCAAATAAGCCGGGACCCAAAACCCCAAACCACCCGTCACAAAAGTCATCAATGTCTGGGCGACGCAGTTGATCAGATAGGAGCGGGTACGAAATAAATTCAGGTAGTCACGAAAACTGCGTCGCGGTGATTTTTGTATGAGATGATCCGTGGCGACCCGCGGGTCGCGCTGCCAAAAACACAACAAACCAAGCAACAATCCCGGCGGCGTAACCAGGTAAAATGCCCAACGCCAGCCGAGATTGGCCCCGATCAGTCCGCCGATGACGTATCCTAGTGCACTGCCGACCGGTATTGCCGCGTAAAAAATCGCCATGATGCGCCCGCGTGTTTCAATTGGGAAGAGATCAGACAAAATCGTTGGCGCTGCGGGGCCGTACCCGCCTTCGCCAATTCCAACGCACACGCGAGTGGCAAACAGAATCCCAAAGGTCGCCGCCAGACCGGAGCCTCCGCTGGCCAGGCTCCACAAAATCACAGCAGAACCAACAATGAGCCAGCGTGAAATTCGATCGGCAAGCAAACCGAGGATCGGCGCGCAAAGCATATAAGTGATGAAGAATGCGTCGCCAAGCAGACCAGTCTTGGTCATCGCGTTTGCGTCGTTAGAAGCGAAAAAAGTCGCGCGAATGTCAGGCTCCAATGCTGCCAGAACCTGCCGGTCGATATAATTGAAAAGGTTAATGGCCAGCAGAAGAAAGAGTGCGCTGCGGGCGCCGCTCATCGGTTTTTGTCCCGAAGGTTGCATCGACAATTGCGGATTGCAGTTTGCCGCACGTCGATTGTAAATCATAAACGATGGAGAGACCCCGTCAGTTGGATGGCGCTGTCATGTCCGCCACGGCGGATTCGTCCTCTGGCGAATTGAGCGAAACGCTGCAACGAAACGCGAAGCATGAGGTGAGGCTTTCCAACACCTCGGATTCGCTTCGATCGCCGGAACAACTGATCAGAGATTGTCCGCTTCGCTCAGAACGACAATTTCGATGAGTCGCAAAATGTCCATTCTCGAACGCGTGCTCCATTTTTTTGGCCGCCCGCTGGTCCGCTGTTTTTACCGCGTGACTCCGCTTGGTCTGGAGAACTTGCCGGTCGACGGCTTTCTTCTGGTGCCAAACCACATCAGTTGGGTGGACGCGCTTATCCTGCAGTTCGCCTGTCCGCGGCCGATCCGCTACGTCATCGACCAGGAATATTATTACAAACGGATTTTACGTCCGATTATGCGCACGATTGGGTGCATTCCGATCAGCAAGCGGCAGTCGCATGCTGCAGTTCGCGCTGCTGCGGAAAAAATCGCCGAAGGCGAAATCGTGTGTGTCTTTCCGGAAGGGGAATTAGAACGAAGGGGAACGCTTTTGCGTTTACAGCGCGGTTATGAAGTCATTGCGCGGCATGCGAAGACTCAGGTAGTCCCGGTCTGGCTCGATCAACTGTGGGGATCGATCTTTTCGTTCCAGGGCGGGAAATTTTTTAGGAAATTCCCGAAGCGAATCCGGTACCCTGTTACCGTCGCGTTTGGAAAGCCACTCGAGGCAAAAGCAGCGGACGTTGCGACCGTACGCGAGGAGTTGCTTAAGCTGGGCGAATTCTGTTTCAGCCGGCGACCATCGTTGGACCGACATCTTGCCGAAGACTGCGTGCGCGGTCTGAAGCGAAGGCCGTTCGCGACAGCTGTAATCGACGGAACCGATCACACAGAGCTGAGCCGTGGAAAATTGCTTGGGGCGGCGGGAGCGTTCAGCCGCTATTTGCGAAAGGAATTTGCTGACGAACGCATCGCCATCGTTTTGCCTGCGAGCAAAGGATCAATGCTTGCCAATTTGGCCGTGATGCTGGCGAACAAAGTCCCTGTAGACCTGAATTTTACAATAGGACGTGCAGCGAATGAATCCTGCTGCAGGCGAGCGAACCTGCGGGTTGCAATCTCAGCAACGCCCTTCATCGAGCGTCTGAAAGATTTCCCATGGCCGGAATGCGTTTTGAAACTCGATGAGCTGCTCCCGCGGATGAAGCGACAAATTGTGCTGTGGTGGATCATATCGACAATCCTGCCTGTGCGTTTGCTTTTGCGTTTACTGGAGATTCCGAAAAAGGGCGGACACGCCGAAGCAGTCTTGCTCTTTACAAGCGGAACCACTGGCGAACCCAAAGGAGCGGTGATGAGTCACCGCAATGTGATGGGAAATGTCTCGCAATTTCGAGAATTGCTCGACGCGAAGAAGACGGATGCGATCCTGGCATCGCTGCCCTTTTTCCACACGTTCGGATCGACAGTCACACTTTGGTATCCGCTCATCGAGGGAGTACGAATCGTTACATATCCGAATCCATTGGACGCCGCGAAATGCGCGGAACTCATCGATCGATACAAGCTGACGTTCCTTTTGCTAACGCCCACCTTTCTGCGTCTCTATTTGCGTAAAGCCGAACCGACGCAGCTTACGAGCTTGCGCCTCATCATCACCGGCGCCGAAAAATTGCCTCTGGATCTGGCGAGCCATTTTGAGGAACGTTTCCACAAAAAGGTTTTCGAAGGCTATGGGCTTACTGAGACGGCACCAGTCGTCAGTGTAAATTTGCCCAACCCTGAACCGCCGAATCCCGGTGATCATGTCCAACCATCAAACCGTTCCGGATCAGTTGGCAGATTGGCCCCGGGCATCGCCGCCGAAATCCGTGAACCCGAAACTGAACACAAACTTTCGCTGTACGACAGCGGAATGCTCTGGTTGCGCGGCGTGAACATTTTTGAAGGATATTTGCACGATCCGGAACGAACTGCCGAAATTCTGCGCGATGGCTGGTTAAAGACTGGCGACGTCGGCCGCTTCGACGAGGACGGGTTCCTTTATATCGAAGGCCGGCTCTCGCGATTTTCAAAAATAGGCGGTGAGATGGTACCGCACGAAGCGATCGAACAGAAAATCATCGAGCTAATGGGACTAACTGGAAGAGACGAACGCCCCATTGCCGTCGTGGGTGTGCAGGATCAGGCCAAGGGCGAAGCACTCGTGCTGCTCAGCGCTGTTGATATTGACCTCGCCGAGCTGCGTAAAAAATTGCAGGAGGCCGGTGTTCCAAATTTGTGGATTCCAAAACATGTTCAGCGCCTTGAAGCCGTCCCGGTCCTTGCGTCCGGCAAATTGGATCTGAAAAGATGCCAGGAGTGCGCGGCCACCCCAGCTTGATTTAACGCTGGCTGTTCATTGCAATGTTGGCTCACATATGTGATCAAACATTGAAATGCAGTACCAAGCTTGAGTGCGTGATTAGCTGAGTGATCGGCGGCCTGTCCAGCATCGTCCGCCGTGGGGCCGACATGCCATGGCTTTTGGCGAAGGCCGGGTTCGACGCGAGCAGCGATATCTATCTGGAACCACGCGCATATCGCGCCACAGCGAAGGGAAATCGATGGGGAAACAAGGTGGAATCACGCGACGCAAAATGATCAGCGGACTCGGCGCAACCGGCGTGGCTGTGGTCGGAGGTTCAACCGGATTCGCTTCTCAAGGAGGACAAGAGTCTATGACAACGCAGAAATTAGAAGATCCAAAAGCAAAATACCCGAAACCTCCCTTCAAAGAGCAATCGCAACCCTGGCCCGGTCTTGCAAGTAAAATGGAGCCACGACCCGATCACGGTGAAAAAAATTACAAGGGATCCGGGCGTTTGTTAGGCCGTAAAGCCCTCATTACGGGCGGCGATTCCGGAATGGGGCGCGCCGCGGCGATCGCGTATGCGCGCGAAGGTGCTGATGTGGCGATTAATTATTTTCCCACCGAGCAACCGGATGCGGATGAAGTAATCGCCCTGATCAAAGGCGCAGGGCGCAAAGCCATCGCCATTCCCGGCGATCTTCGTGACGAAAATTTCTGCAAAAAACTTGTTGCTGATGCGGTGGAGCAACTGGGCGGCCTCGACATCCTGGTTTGTAATGCTGCCCGGCAACAAACGCACAAATCCATTCTCGATATTTCCTCTGAAGACTTCGACGCGACGATGAAGACCAATGTCTACGCGCCGTTTTGGATAATTAAAGCTGCGTTGCCACACATGCCGGCTGGAGCAGTGATCATCGCAACAACATCGGAGCAGGCGACCGATCCCTCGGCTGAAATCTACGACTACGCGCAAACAAAAGCTGCGACGACCAACTACGTGCGCTCGCTTGCAAAACAGCTCGCTAAAAAAGGCATTCGTGTGAACGGCGTTGCGCCCGGCCCGATCTGGACTCCGCTGCAGGTCAGCGGCGGTGCTACCATGGAAAAATTGAAAGAATTTGGCGGGCAGACGCCGTTCGGCCGCCCAGGTCAACCCGCAGAGCTTGCATCCATCTATGTTCAGCTCGCCGCAAACGATGCAAGTTACGCAACAGGCCAGGTCTACGGCGCCGCTGGAGGTTCGGGCCAGCCTTAGTTCAGCCTAAAGTCACGCGTGACGCGATCGACGCGCCGAATCACGGCTGTGTGACGGATTCTTCCTCTTTCATCCGCCACGGTGAAATTCTGCCAAAAAGATCGCGTGTAGCGCCCGCGATCCCTTCAGCTTTCGAAACGCCACTGTCGATAAGCGAGCCACCGGTGCTGTCCCATAGCTTCTTTCCGATAAGCGCGGCATTTTCACGTACGATGCGACCAAGGTGGTGAACAGCCGCAGCTGTAGCGGACTTGCGGATGAGCTCAGGCGAACACCGTGACGTCAGCTCGCAATAACGTCGAGCCACTTCGCCTACTCGCAATGTAAGGAATGCGTTGGCAGCGCCGTTCGAAACACATTTCACCAGGAGCGCCGAGATCCCGCTCAATCCGGGAATTCCACCTTTGAGTGCCGGAACCATGGAAGTCGCGAGCGGTGCTACCATTTCCCCGAGGTCGAGTGATTCGAGGCCGCCGGCGATGAATGCTGTACCAGCAACATTCGCGTACAACCGCACCAGTTCACGAGGCGAAGGACGCTGGACGTAAATACGTGCTATGCGGCCGACCATTTGAATTTGTGTGAACAGCACGATGAGGCCGTCGAGTCGGCCATTTTGCATTAACGCGGTGCTGAGAAAAACCGTGCTTGCTGTCCTGCGCACAACCAGGTCCGCGTCCTTTGACAGATACGCAACGGCGGCCTCAATCTCGTCGGTTGTGCTCAGTGGGAACTCGCGAGTTCGCGGATTGTTTGCCAGTCGCAAACGCAATGACCGCAAATAAGCGTCATGTTTTGGGCCGCACGTTTCCTTCGGCGGCACGAGCGCGGCCGGCAACTGCGCGTAAGCAATCGCGCAATAGAGCACAAGAAATCCTGCCGTCAGACAAAGTCCCCAGAACACGACCGTGCCAGCAACCGGGTGAATCCTGTCGGCTAATGAAATCAAACTCGTCGCTCCCGCGACGATCAGCGACAGCATGGAAACGACGCCGAGCGCGAGAACTACCAGGATGAATTTCCTCAAAGTAGAATTTTGATCCGCTGCTTGTGCGCTCATTCGTGAACATAACTGTCGATCCTGTTTGCGCGGCTGCAACGTGGAATCAGAAAAATGCGAGAGGTAGGGCTGGCAGTCCTCTGCACGCCGGCGCCCCCAACGAACGGCGCGCACGGGAGTGACACGCTTTACCTAGATTGTAGGGCGTCTCTGCGACACGCCGGGCGGTTGGCACAAACGCCCTACAACATTTAAACTGACGGATAAATCCGATTGCATGCTGCTATGAAAGATAAGTTCGTTGCAATTTCGTCGGCTGGCCCTCATCGCGATCCATCCAAGACGACGCGGGAGCAGCCACTTTGGGACGAGCATGCCGCATTCATCGATCAACTGGTCGCCGATGGTTTTATTTTGATGGGCGGGCCTTTAGTCGATGAAGACGGCGCAATGCTGATCGTGAATGCCGGTGACGAGAACGAAGTGCGAACCAAATTAGAAAACGATCCGTGGATGAAGCATGGCGTTCTCAAACTGGAGAGTATCAAACGCTGGCAGATCTTCATCGATGTTCGCAAGTAGGTGACATTCCGGCATGCGCGCTATACGATTTCGGCTTCGCACTGTCGGCGGTCCCGCGCGAACGTGACGTCATGCAATCTGCTCGGTCAATTCTCCGGTGTTTGAGCTTAACCGCTCTCGGAATCCTGTCTGTCTCCGTAACGCTGGCTGACGAAGGCGCAAAGATGCGAGCCGTCATCGCGCACGAATATGGCGCGCCCGATGTGCTCAAGATTGAACAGATCCAGCGGCCTGAGCCGAACGACGATGAAGCACTCGTGCGCGTGATCGCCAGCAGCGTTAACCCCGCCGACCCGCTCACACTCAGCGGAAAATATGCGAAGGAATTCGGTACCCATCTGCCATTAATCGCAGGCTACGACATTGCTGGCGTTGTGGAGAAGACGGGCACAGGCGTGACGAAGCTCAAAGTAGGCGACGCGGTCTATGGTTACCCGACTTTCGGTGGCGGCTGGGCGGATTACGTGGCAGTCAAAGAATGGGAAGTTGGTCCGAAACCGAAGTCCCTCAGTTTTGTAGAAGCGGCGGCAGTACCGATGGGTGCGTTAACGGCCTGGCAATCATTGGTGGACGTTGCGAAATTGCAGCCCGGCCAAACCGTCCTCATTCACGGCGGCTCAGGCGGCGTTGGCAGTTTCGCAGTGCAGATCGCCAAAGCGCGCGGTGCTCGGGTCATCGCGACCGCTTCGACAGCAAACCAGGATCTTCTCAAGCAGCTCGGCGCGGATGTCGCCGTGGATTACACCAAAACAAAATTCGAAGATGTGGCCAAAGACGTCGACGCCGTACTCGACCCAGTGGGGAAAGACACACTCGCGCGGTCTTATGGCGTGGTAAAAAAAGGCGGAATCGTCATGTCGCTGGTCGCGCGACCGGATCCGGCCGAGCTTCAGAAACGTGGAATCCGCGGCGCCGGTATCTCCTCTCATCCTGATGCCGACGATCTCACCGAGATCGCGCACCTAATTGATGCGGGCAAAATAAAACCAACGGTGACAGAAGTGCTTCCGTTGACTGATGCGGTCAAGGCGCAGCAACAAGCCGCAACTCATCACACGCGCGGAAAAGTTGTACTGCGGATTGCAGACGAGCCGAAAAGCTAAACAACTGCATTCAAACGTTGGTAGGGACGGCACTCCGTTGCCGTCCAACAACGGCGTGCAGAGGACCGCCCGCCAGACCTTGGCTTTCCTCGTCGACGGTTCAGGTCATCGTTTCGCGACGAGGTGGCTTTGGAGTGCGGCGACATGTCGCCGCTTTCGGCACAAGGGATTTTTCGTCCTGCTCAGCACTACAACGCGCCATGGAGAACCTTTTGGTCCATCGTCAAGTAGTCGGTCCGAGGCGGACTAAACGTATCGAGCACACGCGTGGCCGAGAGCGTTTCCACACCGTGCGAAACATTGCTCGCCAGATAGAAGGAGTCGCCGGTTGAGAGCTCATGCGACACGCCTTCCACGATCAGCCGCATCTTGCCTTCGAGAATATGAACGATCTGCTCCTGCGGATGCGAATGCGCCGGCATTCGAGTACCCGCCGCAAGGGTGGCGAGCATCTGATACATGCTTTCGCCGTGTGCGACCGTCCGGCGCGTAATACCGGGACAAATTTCAATCGTCGGATTCTCTGGTTTCATGGCCAGAATCTTACGTCGATAGCTTTTTTGCGCGAATATCGATGAGCGACCGCCGTGCTCACTTCTTCCGCGGCGCAACCGCTTTGGAGTGCGGCGACATGTCGCCGCTTTGGGAACAAGCGCTTGCCGGCGGTATTCGTGCTCGCAAGGAGTGCGAGAACGTTGGACTACCCGGGAAATTTCAAATCTGTTACCAAATAAATCTGATCACACTTGCCACTTATCGTTGATCACTGGCAAGATGCGCATCATGAAAACGTTCATGTATCTAACCACCATTCTCTTCACGGCTTTGATCGCGGCGTCTTCAAATGCGCAAAGCCCCGCTACGTCACCGGCCACGGGTACGAGTTCGACATCGGCGGAATCAGTCAGTGCAACTGGGCAGCCTAATCCTGAGGAAATGATGAAGCAGATGATGGAGATGTCGAAGTTGAACGAAAATCACAAGCTGCTCGCAGACATGAACGGCAATTGGAATTACACCATTAAAATGTGGATGAACCCCGATCCGAACGCGAAGCCACAGGAATCCAAAGGCACCGCCACTCGAAAGAGCGTCATGGGGGGCCGCTATACGACGATGGACGTGACCGGCAAACTGCAGATGCCCGGTCCAGACGGCAAAATGAAGGATATGCAATTCAAAGGCATGGCGATTGAGGGTTACGACAACGTAAAGAAGAAATTTGTTAGCTCATGGATCGACAACATGGGCACCGGTATTCAGTTTTCCGAGGGCACGTATGATCCCGCGAGCAAGACGTTCACTTTCGCCAGCGAAATGGAAATGATGCCCGGGATGAAAACGCCAGTTCGCGAAATGCTAAAGCTGACGGACAAAGACCACATGCTGATGGAGTGGTACGAAACCCATGGTGGGCAGGAAAAGAAAACCATGGAAATCGCGTACACTCGCGTCGGGAAAAAATAGCGGATTACCAGGGGCGGCTTTGCCGGCCACAGATCTTTGTGGCGGCGGTCTCCCACCGCTGAAATTGTAGCGTGTTGGAAAGCCCGGCCGTTGCTTCGCATCCGTTACGGCTGTGAAACGCCACCGCGTCTAACAGAGACGCCCTACTGGTTACGCATCGTAGCATCTGTGCATCTCCGTAGCTTTAGAGGAAGCCCGATCAGCCAAAGGTTGTCAGGTAGGGCGACCACTCCCGTGGGCGCCGAGTCTTGGCGTGCAGAGGACTGCCCGCCGTACCTGCAGAGATCCCAACTGTGACCAACGTGAATGGGAGAAATCTGGCTCGCTGTTTCGGACTTACTCATCGCTGCTCATCAAGGTTTCAGTCCGACGAAACAACGAAACGATTTCCCTCGCTGTCCTTGAACATCGCGTAAGTGCCCCAGGGCTGTTTTTCTGGTGGACCTTCGAATTCCACGCCGCGCTTTTTCAATTCCTGGTACGTTTTCTCGATGTCGTCACAACTGTATGACATGTTCATAAACGAACCGATTCGCTTTTCCTCTCCTTCGGCGGTGAACAACACCACACGCGTTTCCGCTTTTGGAATTCGCAACTCGATCCAGCGCTGCTTCTCGTCGAATGGTTGGTCCGTGATGATCGTGAAGCCGAGCTTGTCAGTGTAAAAATCGAGCGCGCGGTTTTGGTCGGCTACGGGGATGCTAACGAATTTGATTTGCTTGATCATGATGCGACGAACGTAATTTGCTCGAGCTTGTCTCGTCCAGAATTCACCGC
>JBLMXH010000289.1:0-10420 GCA_050257685.1 Nitrospirota bacterium | reverse complement strand
TCCCAGACAAATCGGAAAATGGATTGAGTTTGGCCTAACGACTCCGGTGGTCCTTTGGGCGGGCGGTTTTTTCTTCACGCGGGCCTGGCAGTCGATCGTTCACCGCAGCCTTAATATGTTTACGCTGATCGCTGTCGGCGTCGGCGCAGCTTATGTCTTCAGCGCTGTTGCGGTAATCGCGCCGGGAATGTTTCCCGAATCCTTTCGGCAGCATGGCGAAATCGGTCTTTATTTCGAAGCAGCAGCGGTCATTACAACGCTGGTGTTGTTAGGCCAGCTGATCGAGGCGAAAGCGCGCAGCCGCACCGGCCAGGCGATCAAAGCTCTGCTCGGTTTGGCAGCAAAAACCGCGCATCGTGTCCGGGATGGCCAGGAAGAAGAGATCCCGGTGGACGCAATTCAAAAAGGCGACCTGTTACGTGTGCGTCCCGGTGAAAAGGTGCCGATCGATGGTGTGATCCTTGAAGGCCAGAGCAACATCGACGAATCGATGATCACAGGTGAAGCGATGCCGGTCAGCAAAGGGACGAGTGACAAAGTGATCGGCGCCACGCTGAACCAAAGAGGTTCGTTTTTGATGCGTGCGGAACGAATCGGATCGGAGACGCTGCTGGCGCAGATCGTTCAAATGGTTGCGGAGGCGCAGCGCAGCCGCGCGCCCATTCAAAAACTCGCTGACACCGTTTCAGGTTATTTTGTGCCGGCGGTGATCAGCATCGCGGTAATCACTTTTATCGTGTGGTCGATCATCGGCCCTGCGCCCGCCATGGCTTACGCGCTGGTGAATGCCGTTTCAGTTTTGATTATCGCATGTCCATGCGCGCTTGGGCTTGCGACACCGATGTCGATTATGGTCGGCGTCGGCCGCGCTGCGCACGCGGGAATTTTGGTAAAAAACGCTGAGGCCATGGAGATCACCGAAAAAGCCACGCACCTGATCACCGATAAGACCGGGACATTAACAGCCGGTAGACCGGAGGTGGTCAGCCGAGTTAGTGAGAAAGGAACGAGCGAGCACGATCTGTTTCAAATTGCTGCTTCAGTGGAAGCGCACAGCGAACATCCGCTTGCTCGCGCGATCGTGGAAGCGGCGAAAAAGGAACAAATCGCTTTGCGCGAGGTGACGGATTTTCAGTCCACGACCGGTGGAGGGGTGTCGGCGAAAGTCAACGGCAAGTACATACTTGTCGGCAAAGAAAAATTTTTGGCTGATTCCGGTGTCACTATTTCGGAGGAGCTCAGGAGAGAAGCAGATCGATTGCAGGAACAAGCGCAAACAACCGTCTGGGTCGCACTAGATGGATACGCAGTCGGCGTGCTGGGCATCGCCGACCCTATAAAACCGACAACCCAGGCGGCGATTCACGCGCTTCACGACATGGGAATGAAAATTATCATGTGCACTGGCGACAATCGGCGCACGGCCGAATCGGTTGCCCGCGAGTTAGGGATTGATCAGTTCCGCGCCGAAGTCATGCCCGCCGAGAAAATCGAGATTGTCAAAACATTAAAGGCCGATGGTGCAGTCGTCGCAATGGCGGGCGACGGAATTAACGACGCGCCTGCGCTCGCCGCCGCCGACGTAGGCATCGCAATGGGGACGGGCACCGATGTCGCGATAGAAAGCGCCGGCATCACACTGGTGAAAGGCGATCTCATGGGCATTGTTAAAGCAATGCATCTCAGTCGAGCCGTGATGCGCAACATCCGGCAGAATCTGTTCTTCGCGTTTATCTACAACGCGATCGGCGTCCCGATCGCTGCTGGAGTCCTGTATCCGGTGTTTGGTATTCTCCTTAGCCCGATGATCGCTGGCGCAGCCATGAGCTTTAGCTCGGTTTCAGTGATCGCGAATGCGTTACGGTTACGGGCAGTCAAACTGTAGCCGCGGCCCTGTGGGCCGTGTGCAGATTCGCGCAGCGATGCGCTTTGGAGCGCGCACATGTCCGCGCTTTAAAGCGGCGACGTGTCGCCGCACTCCAAATTTGAACGGCTTGCCCTTTGGTCGCTCGTCCGGCAACTTGCTCACCTATGGCCACACGAGCTGTCATCCGCGTATTCGTTGTAGTTCTTCTTGCACCCATTATGTCGCTACCCGCCCAGGACCATCCAAGAGCTCCGCAGCAATCCCAATCGCAACAACTGCCACAGTCAGCGAAAGGCGCTGCTCAAGCGACGATGATGCAAGCAAGCATGTCGGACGTCTCTGACGGACTAAAGAGATTCATCAGCGACTACTCAGCCAAATCCGCTGACAAAAAGTTTCATATGCCGTATCAGCATAAAGATCTCGCCCTCGATTTGGTCAGGGTTCATGACGATCGGTTCTCGAGTCTTGGGAGCGATAAATATTTCGCCTGTGTAGACATGAAAGGCGTGGACGGCAAGATCTACGACATTGATTTCTTTATGTCGGTAAACCCCGGCAAATTAACCGTCACAGAAACGTCCGTTCACAAGATCAATGGCAAACCGCTTTACAACTGGAAGCAGGAAGGCGGCGTGTGGAAAAAAGTGAAGGCTTAGTAAACAACTCTGCTTTGTAGGGCGTTTCTGTGAAACGCCGGTGTTGATTGCGTTTGGCGTCTGGCACAGACGCCCCACAATAGCCGTCCACGCCTCACACAATTGCCCGACTTTTGTAGCGGCGGTCTCTGACCGGCGACGTTTGCGACAGTGAAACACTGCCGCTACAGATGTAATCGCAGAAATGCCGAAGACGTTTTTTATTACCACGGCGATCGATTACACGAATTCGCCACCGCATGTCGGCCACGCTTACGAAAAAGTGCTGGCCGACGTGATCGCGCGTTATCACCGGCTCAAAGGTGAGAACGTTTTCTTTCTGACTGGCGTCGATCAACACGGTCAGAAGGTCCAACAATCTGCTGCGAAAGCAGGCGTGCCACCGGCCGAATTCGTCAAAGATATCACGCAGAAGTTTATCGATCTGTGGAACAAACTTGATGTCCAATATGACGAATGGGCGGAGACAATCAGCGATCGGCACAAGAAAGTTGTTCAAGGAATTTTGCAGCGGTTCTTCGACGATGACCAAATCTACAAGGACAAACAGTCCGGCTATTACTCAGTTCGCCAGGAACAATTCGTAACGGACAAAGAACGAAGCGCGGACGGTCAATTCGGTCCGGAGTGGGGACAGGTGGAATTTCGCGAGGAGGAAAATTATTACTTCAAGCTCAGTCAGCACAAAGATTGGCTGCTGAAGTATCTCGATAGTCGAGCAGATGCAGTCATTCCCGATTTTCGCCAGAAAGAGTTGCGCAACGCCGTTGAGCGACTGACTGGCGATCTCTGCATTTCCAGACCGAAATTGCGGCTCGATTGGGGAATTGAGCTGCCGTTCGACAAAAATTTCGTCACCTACGTTTGGTTCGATGCCCTGACGAACTACATCAGCTTCGCCGGCTATGATCCATCCAAATCAAACATCGAACATCAACCATCGAACTTCCTGGAGAAGTGGCCTGCGCTCCAAGTCATCGGCAAAGACATTCTGGTTCCGGCGCACGGTATTTACTGGCTCATCATGCTTCACGCGATGGGTTTTCTCGATGATCAAATGCCACAATTACTAGTGCACGGTTGGTGGAATCTCGGTGGTGCTAAGATGAGCAAAAGCGTGGGCAACATCGTCGACCCATTCGTGCTGGCCGATAAATACGGCACCGACGCGCTTCGCTATTATCTGATGAGTGATATCGCCACCGGCCAGGACGCGGATTTTTCCGAAGAACGCCTTGTCGAGCGTTACAATGCCGACCTGGCTAATTCGTTAGGCAACCTGCTCAATCGTACGTTAAACATGGCCTATCGATATCGCGATGGCACGGTCACAAAAACGGGGGGAGAGTCGCCATTAGCTGTGCAATCCGCTGATTTGTTGCGGGAGTACGAGAAGGCGTTCGGGCGGTGCGACGTGCACACTGCGATCAATCGACTGATGGAATTTGCGACGACATGCAACACCTACATCGAGATGAGTGCGCCATGGAAACTCGCGAAAGATCCGGGTCGTTCCGAAGCGCTGGATCATGTGCTCTTCGGGCTCGCTGAGTCACTGCGGATTATTGGCGTTTTGCTTTCTCCTATTTTGCCCACTGCTTCGCACAAAATTTTTTATCAACTAAACGTTCACAAAGAACGTCAGGTGTCCGATATGTCGTGGGACGGTTTGCCGGATCGCCATCATCTCGGAAAAGCAACGCCGCTGTTTCCACGAATTGAAGTCACCAAAGGCGTTTGAGACAAGCGCCCTATAATTCGAATCAGTTTTGTAGGGCGTGTGATTCGCTCGCTCCAGCGAGCTCACCTTGCGGCTGCCCGTCGATGTCGCTCGCCTCGGCGGCTCCATTCTGTGAGACGCCGGTTCTATTGCGAGCATTCTTCGAAGGCGGCGGGCTGACCGCGCAAGTGCGCTAGGACTTCGCCTGCGAAATGAAGCGAGCCGGTAATGAGGATGGGATTTGGTTTCGCTCGGGCAATGTCGAGCGCTTCACCAATTGATGAACCGGCCGAGATTGTAGGGCAACCGCTCCGGTTGCCGGCAGGCGACGCGCCCGCCCTACAATTGGAAAGAACATGTGCAAACACTGTAGCTAAACCTTCGGGCGGAGCGGCACGTTCGCTGCGAATCTTGGGCAGCAAAACCGAATCCGCAATTGGCGCAAGCGCCTCGCAGATACCGCGCAAATCTTTATCGGAAAGAACAGCCAGCACGAGCGTCGCCTTTTGGTCGGGAAAAACTTCCCGCCACGTTTGCGCCAGAATGCGCGCCGCGCCGGGATTGTGGGCGCCGTCGATGATGGTGCGCTCGTCCCATTTCTGAAAACGAGCAGGCCATTCGAGGGCTGCGAGTCCGCGCACAATTCCTTTTTCGCTGAGCTCGATCTTCGCGGCGTGAATTGCGGCGATCGCGACTGCGGCATTCTGTTTTTGGTATTCGCCGCGCAACGCCAACGGCGAGCTGTGGTAAGTCTCATTCACGAATTGCGCCGGCGAACCGTATTCAACAGCTCGCGCCTGAATCACCTTTTCGGCTTCTGGTTGCTGAGGCGCGGAAACGACCGGAACTCCTGGTTTGATAATTCCTGCCTTTTCACCAGCGATCTCAGCCACGGTGTGTCCAAGCCACTCTTCGTGATCGAGTCCAATCGGAGTAATGACTGAAACATCGGATTGAACAGCATTGGTCGCATCGAGTCTGCCACCCAGACCAGTTTCGAGAATCGCGACATCGATTTTCGCCTCGTCAAAATAATTTAAGGCAAGCGCAGTCGTGACTTCGAAAAACGTCGGGTGCGGATCCCAATCGCAGGTAAGATTCCGTATGGTCGTTAGTCCGTCGGCCACAGCGTCCTCGGAAATCATCTCTCCGTTTACGCGGATCCGTTCGCGAAACGTGACGAGGTGAGGGGAGATAAACAGGCCTGTGCCATAGCCATGCACGCGACAAATGGAATCGATCATGGCGCAAACGGATCCTTTACCGTTTGTGCCGGCTACATGAATGATCTTGCGGAAGATTTCCGGCGGGGCGCCGGAAAGAACACGCGAGCCGCGTGTTCTCCCCAGCCCGAGATCATTCAGCAACCGCTGAATGTTTTCGAGACCGAGTTTGATGCCGAATCGTTGGAGGCTGTAAAGCCAGGCGAGCGCCTGCTGGTACGTCATGGCAGGTCGCGGCACTTGGGAGACTGATGAAAAGGAGATCTTTCTCAATGTTTGGAGTTCCGCGTTTACGCGGCACGGAGGAAACCGCCTAAAGGCGGAACTCCAAGCAGGCCGCTTTCACATTCACCGCGCCGCAGCGAAGTACGAGAGCAAACGGCTGATCTCCTCGCGTAGTTTCTTCCTATGCACGATCATGTCGACCAAGCCGTGTTCCTGGAGAAATTCGGCAGTCTGAAATCTTTCCGGTAAATCCTGGTGAGTGGTTTCCTTGATTACGCGTGGTCCGGCGAAACCGATCATACTTTTTGGTTCGGCGATAATGACATCGCCTAACGAAGCAAAGCTCGCCATCACGCCGGCAGTCGTCGGGTTCGTGAGAACGGAAATGTACGGCAGCTTTTCTTCTCCGTGACGCGCCAGCGCGCCGCTGGTTTTCGCCATTTGCATCAAGCTCAACATCCCTTCGTACATGCGCGCTCCGCCCGACGCGGCAACAATAATGACCGCGCAGCGGTTGGTCGTGCCGTATTCAATAGTGCGCGTGATTTTTTCGCCAACCACCGAGCCCATCGTGGCCGCCAGGAACCCGAAATCCATCACTGCGATTGCAACCTTGTAGCCGTCGAGGATGCCGTGTCCGCTAATGACCGCGTCGATGAGGCCGGTGCTCTCCTGATAGTTCTTGAGACGATCCTTGTACGTTGCCATTCCCTGGAACCGCAGGACATCGACAGATCTCAGATCGGCATCCGTTTCTACGAACGTGTCCGGATCGAGCAGACTTTGGATTCGCTCGCTCGCAGGTTGGGTTTGATGATAGTCGCAGCGTGGACAGACGCGTTGATTTTGCGCCAGCTCAATATCGGGTACGACTTGTCCGCAGCCCGGGCATTTCTGAAAAAGACCGCGCGGAATCTCACGTTTTTTGCCGGCTTCCGCCTTGATTGCTGGTTTCTTAAAGATAGCCATGGGAATTATGCGCGTGCTGCGGTCGCGGCATGCACCGAGGTTGCGCCAGCGCGTTTCAAGACGCGCGCGCATTCGCTCAAGGTAGAGCCGGTGGTGAGGACATCATCGATTAACAACACTCGCAAGCCTCGCACGTCCGCGTTTTTTCGTAAACGAAATGCATTGTGTAAGTTTTCCATGCGCTCGGAACGATCCAGCGCGGTCTGCGTGGTAGTGTAGCGAATACGTTTTAGCAGAGGCCTGCAAGGGATTGAAATCTGTGCGCTCAGCAGTTCCGCGAGAAGGCTGGCTTGGTTGAAGCCGCGTTCCCTTTGCCGGGCAGGGTGTAAGGGCACAGGCACGATGAGATCGAACTGGATATTGCGCAGCCGTTCATCATCGAGAGCAGCACAAAGCCAGCGCGCTACGACATGCCGCAGGTGGATCTGGCGGTTGTATTTGAATTCGTGGATGACGTCGCGGACGACACCGCGCCCACGGTACGCGGCGACCGCTGCGTCGAAGTGAATCGCGCGATGCGCACAGTTCGCGCATGTAAAGGCAGTGTTGATCGAACCGTCGAAAGGCTCTGAACAGGTTTCACAAAATGGCGCCACAATCCGCGCTACCTTTGCTTCACAAGCATCACACAGATACTCGCCAGCCCGCAGACGTTGCCTGCAAATCGTGCAGGTTGCCGGATAGAGCAGAGACACGGCTGCCTGGAACAGCTCAGAATTGCGAAGTGCGATCATGTTTTAACCAAAGCCGCACAAGTAACCATGTTACTGCGGCCAGTCCTAAAGGTATGATTCCAACGAGCAGATTCTTGCCCAGCCACGGCAGTGCGATCGTTTGGCGGCGTGCGAGCCAACTAAACACCCCACTGGCGAAAATCCACCCCGCATGGAGGCCAATCGGCAACCATAACGAACGAGTAAACACGCGCGCATCAGCAAGAATACAGCCGATCAGAAATAGCGTGGCAAACGCGCCCAGCACCATCATCGGATCACCGAATCCTGCAAAAGCGTCGCCAATGGATTGGAAGCCTGACGTCCACGTCACCATTGCGGGCTGCCATTCCGATCCCTTCAAAAAATGCACTGCGGCGAAAAGCGCCGACACTGCTACTAACGATACCAGTTTTCGACCAGTCCGAAGCAAAATGCCCAGCACGATTCCGCGGAAGAACGTTTCTTCGATGAACGGAACAGTGATCGCCGCAAGAGCCGCCTTGCCAAAACGCGACCAGACAAGGAGGTGCCGAAATGAGTAAACATGCAATGCGATCAGCAAAGCGCCGCAAAGGAGCAGGGGAATGGCAGCGAGGAGGACTCCGGCGCCAACATCGCGTCCCCAATGCGGATTAGCCGCGAGGCCCAGATCGGCCAATCGTCGCACGTTGCTCAACCGCAGAAGCGGCCAAAGCAGGAACACGGCAGCGACCAGGATGGCGCGGTGAAAGAATGTGTCGAAATCGTATTTTGCTAGAAACGGGAACACCCCGTGAACTGAAAGCACCTGAGCCGACCAGAAAAGGATCGGAGCAATGAGTGCTCCGACGACGATAATGGCGATGAAATAGGCTGCTAACCTGGCCGCGTCTTTCACGGGTATTGGAACATAAACCTGCGGTTGGTGCGCCCAGCGGGTTTAAACCCGCTGAACCAGCTCAGCGGACAACATGTCCGCTGGCCACACAAGCAAAATGCTTATGTTCCGAAGGGCTGCTAAATGTAAGATGTTAGCGCGATGCGGAGTCAACACATATGGACCGAGAGGGACGAGCAGGGGAAAAAGCGCGAAGTCCGCGCCACCAAGTTCGGGGGCGCCTGGCGGCTTCAGGCGAAAACGGCCGGCGAGCTCGACTGGACCTACTACGAGCGCCCATTACTGGAAGACTTACTCGCTTTAAAGGACATTCTGGTGCGGAAATATCAGCGTCGGCGTGCTTCGAGTGAGGACGTCGCATCTGTAGAAAAGCTGATCGCTGACGTGATGGAAGCACAGAGCTAGATTTAGCCGGGTTGTCACAAGTACAATCCAGATAAACGATTCATTGAATGAGTCTTGATCAATTTATTACTCGACATTCAGAAACCGAATTTACCTCTAAAAGCGACCCTTCCGACCAATAAACATGCCTAAAAAGGTACGGATTGATCAGCTCCTCGTTGGGCGAGGATTGTTCCCGAGTCGTGAAAAGGCCCGTGGTGCGATACTGGCCGGGAACATCAGCGTTGGTACCCGCGTCGTCGACAAGCCATCCGAGTTGCTCGATGAGCAGACAGAGATCGGTGTAAAGCCGAGTCGAAAGTTCGTGGGCCGCGGGGCCGTTAAGCTGGAATCAGCTCTCGACTATTTTCATATCGATCTCCAAGGAAAGACAGCCCTGGACATCGGTGCCTCAACTGGCGGGTTTACCGATTGTATGCTACAACGCGGGGCCGAAAAGGTTTACGCGGTGGATGTCGGTTACGGTCAACTGGACTGGAAACTGCGCAGCGATCCGCGGGTAATCGTTCTGGAAAAGATCAATGCCCGGTTCCTCACACGCGATCACATTAAAGAGCTTGTCGATGTTTGCGTTATTGACGTTTCTTTCGTTTCCTTGACTCTGATTCTGCCGAACGCAGTTGCTTTGTTAAAGCCGGATGGGGTGGTTGTGGCGCTGATCAAACCGCAATTCGAGCTACAACGCTCGGACGTCGGAAAAGGCGGAATTGTGCGCGATCCTCGCTTGCACCAGAAAGCACAAGACAAGATCGTCGCATTTGTGAATGATCTGGGCCACGTTGTTGCCGGGATCGCGCCGGCGGCGATTAAAGGTGCGGATGGGAATCAGGAATTCTTTGCATGCATACGAAGACGATCGGTTTAATAGCGCACACTGGAAAGCGCGGCGTTGCAGAGTTGATCAATTCGATCGCTGAGGAATTCGAGCGATTTTCGATTTCGATTCTGTTCGAAAAGGAAACTGCCCGCGTTGCTGGAAAACAACGCGGCTATCCGGTGAACGAGTTAGGAGCGATGACGGATCTTCTCGTTGTAGCCGGCGGTGACGGCTCGATTCTGCGCGTTATCGGTCAACTCGGCGACATGATCAAACCAATCTTCGGCATCAACGTCGGCTCGCTTGGTTTCCTGACGTGCGCCAGTTCGTCGAATTACCGCGAAGCTGTCGAATGCATCGCAAAAGATCGGATTAATTTCAGTCACCGTGCGCTGCTTGAGGCGAGGGTTACCCTGGGCGACAAAAGAACGAACAAGATGCTCGCGCTGAATGATGCGGTCCTGAGCCGCGGCGAACTTTCGCGCCTGGTCATGTTGCGCACCCGTGTCAATGGCGAATCCCTTACAGAGTTCAATGCCGATGGATTGATTGTCGCGACGCCTACAGGATCTACCGCTTATTCATTATCGGCCGGAGGACCGATTCTCGATCCTGAGTCCGGCGTGTTCGTCATCACGCCGATTTGCCCTCATGTTCTCACCAACCGCTCGATTATTGTTGCAGATACGTCGATGATCGAAATTGAAGCGAGTCATCCCGATTATCCGGTCTATCTGACGCTGGACGGCCGCAGACCCATCCATGTCGAACGCGGATCGATCGTTACCGTCCGAAAAGCAAAGAAAACTCTTCCACTGGCTTCATTGCCGGATGCCTCGTTCTTCAGCGTAGTCCGGCAAAAGCTTAAATGGAGCGGAAGCAACGTCTGATCGAAGCACCGCGGTCCACACTGTAGCGGCGCTCTCTGACCGCCAGGGTTCA
>JBLMXH010000288.1:0-12461 GCA_050257685.1 Nitrospirota bacterium | reverse complement strand
GCTGGACTTAATATCCGAAGGCAACATCGGTCTTATGAAGGCAGTGGAGCGTTTCGATCCGGCAAAGGGCGGAAAGCTGAGTACTTACGCCGCATGGTGGATCAAGCAGTCCATCAAGCGAGCGCTGGCGAACCAGAGTAAAACCATTCGATTGCCTGTGCACCTCGTCGACAAAATCTCCAAGATGCGTCGCGTTTCATTGCAGATGAGCGAAGAGCTCGGCCGCGAACCGACCGACGAAGAGCTCGGCGATGAGATCGGCATTGCGAGCGGGAAAGTTTCTCAGCTCAAAACGGTCTCGATCCGTCCCGCATCACTCGACGCGCCGATCAGCGATGACGATTCAACCGAGTTCGGCGAAATCGTCGGCGATGAGGAGGCACAAACGCCGTTCGAATTGTTGCGTGACAAAAATCTACGCAACGAAGTTGGCGGGTTGTTGGACGTTCTGGACGATCGCGAAAAGAAGATCATCTTCCAGCGGTTCGGTCTGGACGGTGGGAAACCGAAGACGCTCGAGGAAGTAGGTAAAAAATTCGGTGTCACGAGGGAGCGCATTCGACAGTTGCAAAACATCGCGCTTTCCAAACTGCGCCGTGCGCTCGCGAAGAAAGAACGCCCGGTGGACGTGGAACTGCCCGTCGAAGCTTAGTCCTGTAGACGCTTCATTCTGGGAAACGTGACGCCGATGCCCTAAGCACTGGCGCGGTGCGCCGGTTGCAGAGCGGCGGATGCAGTTGTCAACACGTCCAAGTCGTATCGAACTGCCGCGTGATCAAGTCTTGAAATGGCAACGCGGTACGCGCGTGTGTGCGTCTGCCGCGTGCCGTAGCGTATCTTACTTCAGCTTCCCTTGGATATCTTTGATCTGATCCAAGTGTTCCTGGATCACTTTCGCCGTGTCGTCCGCGAACTTCTTCACGTCGGGATCGCTCCCGCTGCTTGCTTCCTCTTTGAATTCAGCAAGATCCTTTTCGTGATCTTTCACCATCATGTCGACATAAGCCTTGTCTGAAGTCCATTTGCCGGTGTGCTCTTTGCTCGGCAGTTGGACACCTTTTTTAGAAGCAATCGACTTAAGTTCATCGTTGGCTTTACCGTGATCGGTGACCATTCGTTTTCCAAATGATTTCACATCTTCACTTTGGCCCTTCTGTTCAGCCATCTGCCCCATCGCGACTTCCATCATCCCGCCTTTCGCCGCCTTCTTCATGAAGGTCTTATCCTTTTCACTTAATGACGAACCGCCACCAGTCGGAGTAGTGTCGGCGGCCCTGACCGCACCCGTCAGGCTGATTGCCCCGATTACGAGCGCAAGAATACACAACTGCGAAACAATTCGGATTTTGGTTTTCATGGTTTTATTTAGTTGAACGTGCCGGGGATAACCCCGGCTCAACTACAAATCGAAGGCGACCGGCCCGTTGGACGCGAAAGAATTATGCTCTGTGGCTCCGGTTTGCTGAGCCTGTTGCGCTATGACTTGGAATTATTCGCGTGATACGAGCTTTCGACGCGCTCGGCCACGTCGCGATAGCCGTAATCTACTTCGTAAATCTGCTTCATACAGGCGAGGGCTTTTTCCACATCACCCATGCGCTCGTAAACCACGCCGAGATTGTAAACGATATCCTTCTTCATCTCGTCCATGGACACGATTTCCCGCGAGGCTTCCTCCAGTTGCTTCATTGCCAGATCGAGCATGCCAAGCTCGCCATAACAACAACCCAGCACATTCATTGCTTTCAATCGTGCATGCGGATTTTGCCGGGCGCGTTGCAGTTCGGGCACAGCCTCACGAAAACGACGAGCGTTGAAAAGGTTTTCACCGAGTTCATATCGCAGTTGTAGATCGGTGGGATTCCGTTTCACCCGCTCTTGTGCATCGGCGATAAAGATTTCGGCGCGGCTGATTTTTGCGGCGCGCAACTGCGCAGACCTTTCCGTGTAAACTTCGTCCCGGTTAGCATGCGTGGACAGGAACTCCTCG
This sequence comes from Nitrospirota bacterium, assembly GCA_050257685.1. GTDB lineage: Bacteria > Verrucomicrobiota > Verrucomicrobiia > Chthoniobacterales > UBA10450 > Udaeobacter. Next base: position 10,471 of record JBLMXH010000288.1, on the reverse strand, counting down.
TGTGCGGCGATCTGGCGTTCCAAGCATTTGATTTTCAAATCGGAAATCTTCCGAAGCAATCCTGTATCCGCCCCCTTTGCGAGATCACCGGCATACTGGTACCAGCGTATCGCTGACTCAAAGTCGTCCTTTTGCTCGCTCAACGCGCCGAGTCGGCGAGCAAAGTCCAGGTTTTCTGGTTCGGCCTGGTGACGCGCGTAAGTTTCGGCGATCTGCTGATCCAGCGCCTCGCCAGTGAGCCGGATCCGGGTTTGTTGTTCCAGCGAGATCGCCTGGTCCTTGTCTTTGATCAGATCGCGATAACTTTCAGCCTGCGTCCAGCCACCCCTCTTCATCGAAGCACGCGCCGAAGCCTCTTTACCGAGACGCAGCGCCTGCGCATCGAGCGGATTGATCGCGGTCAGTTGATTGTAGACTTCCACTTCGTTCTCGTGGTCGCCAAGCTCATGATACAAACGCCCGAGCTCATTCAGCACTTTCACATCGCGGGGATTCTCTTCGAGTAAAGTCTGGAGCGCAAAGACAGCAATGTCAGACCAACCGGCAGCTAGCGCCGCTTCCTTCAAAAGCAAATTTGCGTGGCGATTGTAGGGTTCCGCTTCCAGAACTTCCTCCAGCATTTCGACCGCGCGCGCAGGGTGCTTTTTGATTTCTCGTTGCGCCTTCATCACGCTGATAGGTGCCGTTGAGATGTTGAAAAAGCTCTTCTTAGCTGATTTGGTTTTTGTCACCTCCGCGCGTCGGAGCAGTTGGCGTCCCGTGAGAAACTCGGGCTCCTGCTTAAGAATTTCCTGCAGCAGCGAAATCGCATAACCAAAATTGCGCAGCTCGATCGCGCTGACCGCCTTGAGCCAAAGCGCGCGAAGCGATTCGCTCAGTTCTTTTTCAGTTTTGACGGGCATTGTTGCGCCACAGTTTATCACAAAACCAGATGCATGCGTGACTGCGCCCGGGATGGCAATGAGGGATACGCAAAGCGCCCTGTCTGGTTATAACAGGTCTAGTTGCGGCTTTTGCGATTCCGGCATCGGCTTGGCGGATTTTCTTGCACGCGGCTTCGGTTTTGCCTCAGCGCGGCTGGAGCTTTCCAGGTGAGCAAGAATTTCTTTGGCGCGATCGAGAACTTCTTTAGGCAAACCGGCAAGACGGGCCACCTGTATTCCGTAACTTTTGTCGGCGCCGCCGGGGATAATCTTTCGCAAAAAAATGATCTGCTCGTTCCATTCGCGCACGGCCACATTCAGATTGCCTACGCCTTTACGATCCTCGGCAAGCTTGGTCAACTCGTGATAATGCGTGGCAAACAGAGTGCGTGCTTTGATCTTATCGTAGAGAAACTCGGCCACGCTCCACGCGATCGAGAGCCCGTCAAAGGTCGAGGTGCCGCGGCCGATCTCGTCAAGGATGACTAACGAGCGCTCTGTGGCGTTGTTGATGATGTTAGCCGTTTCGTTCATCTCCACCATGAAGGTGGATTGGCCACGAGCAAGATCGTCGCTGGCGCCGACTCTGGTGAAAATGCGATCTACCAACCCGACCTCCGCGCTCTCCGCAGGAACGAAACTACCAATCTGGGCCATCAAGACGATTAGGGCCACCTGACGGATGTATGTCGATTTACCGGCCATGTTTGGTCCTGTCACAATGGCCATGCGAATAGTTTCGCCATCGAGCTCTGTGTCGTTAGGGACAAATTTCTCGTCGACAAGGTTTTGATCCAACACTGGATGGCGGCCGTCCTTAATGACGAGCCGAAGCGAATCGTTTAGCTCTGGCTGGCAATACCGAAATAGTCGCGCGGTCTCGGCCAATGCGCAGAGTACGTCGAGCGTCGCAATCGCGTCTGCAGTCTGTTGGATTGGCTCGATCTCAATTAAGGTTTCGTCCCGCAATTTTTGGAACAATTGGTACTCGAGATTCTGAGCGCGGTCGTCTGCTCCAAGAACTTTTGCCTCCATCTCCTTTAACTCCGGCGTGATGAAGCGTTCGCCGCCCACGGTGGTTTGCTTCCGTGTGTAATGCGCAGGCACGTTCGCGAGATTCGATTTTGTAATTTCGATAAAGTAACCGAACACCGAATTGTAACGGACCTTGAGTGATTTGATGCCTGTCGCCGCGATCTCGCGCTCCTGTAAATGGCTGATCCAATTTTTTCCCTCGCGCGAGGCTTGGCGCAGCGCGTCGAGGTCTGCATCGTAACCGTCACAGAAAATGCCGCCCTCTTTCAACGCGAGTGGCGGATCGTCCAGCAACGCGTTCGCCAGCTTTTCGGCGAGCGCTGGCATTTCGAGAATGGCGTTCTGCAGATGGTAGGACAAGGGTCCCCCTTGTTCTTCTTTCTGGTTCGCAAGCGAGACGCATGCGCTACTTTTCCCCCTACCAAACTCAATCCGATCGATGAGTTTACCGAGCTCACGTTTGACCGCAGGGATTTGCTGTAGAGAGGTTTTCAACGCGACAAGATCACGCGCATTACCCGAGGCCTGGCTGAGGCGTCCGGCGGCGCGCTCGATATCCCGGATCGACTTCAACTCCGCGCGAATTGACCCCAACAGGTCCGACTCCTGCAAGATATGGCCGATCATTTGCTGTCGTCGTTGAAGTTCACCGAGATCACGCAACGGCTGCAAAATCCAACCGCGCAATTTACGTGCGCCCATCGGTGTGACGGTGCGATCAAGCACAGTCAGCAAACTCGCACCGCTGGGGCCGCGCGATTCGACCAGCTCCAGGTTCGTTTGCGTGGCCAAATCGAGCAGGACATGATTCGTCGGCGCATCGCAGCGCAACGAAGTAAGATGGTCGATTTTACGCCGCAGTTGATGCTTTAAATAATGAACGATCGCGCCGGCCGCAGCAACCGCGGCTGGCATCTGCGCGCACCCAAACCCATCGAGCGATTTGACCTTGAAGTGTTCGCACAGGGTGAAGATTGCCTGTTCCGGCAGAAACGCATAGCTGTCGTATTCGAGCGCGTGATCGACTTCACCGGTCTGCTGCTTCTGCTCCGAGCTGATCAACAATTCAGCAGGCGAAACACGCGCGATTTCATTTCGCAGCGATTGTCGGTCCTGCGCCTGCGTCAATCGGAATTCACCGGTGCTGAGATCGGCGTATGCAAAGCCGAACGCATTTCGATCGGCATAGATCGCGCCGAGATAATTCGCGCGCTTCGCGTCCAGCCAGCTTAATTCGCTTACGGTTCCCGCACTGATGATTTGCGTGACTTCGCGATCGACAATCTTGCGACCAGGTTGCGGCTCAGTGGTCTGATCGCAAACAGCCACGCGCCTTCCGGCGTTGATTAGCTTCCGAATATATCCTTGCGCGGCGTGATACGGCACACCGCACATCGGTACGCCGTTGCGCTTGGTCAGCGCCACATTCAACAAAGTCGACGCCTCCTTTGCGTCATCGAAAAACATCTCGTAGAAATCGCCGAGCCGAAATAGCAGGAGCGTGTCAGGAGGAATGCTTTTCCGCAGCCGGTGGTACTGCTGCATCATGGGAGTGAGCGCGTCCTGCATAGAAGTTTAACTTGCCAGCCTCAATTGAACGTCAACCGACGGAGCAGCGTGTGATTTTTTATTGGAAAAAGAATTAATTACAACCGCGAATGCGCTGCAGAGGTTTATGTCGCAGCGATCGGTGCCAAAAAAGGTGGAAAGTTTACACGAGATCAGCGTTAAAAGAGCTGATTTGGGCAGATTTGACGGGCCGCTCTCCGCCGAGTAGTCTCCCGCTCACCGACTTACAGTATTTTACAAAGCGAGGGGAGTGATTATCGATGCCAGAAGTTATTGTGCGCAAAGGTGAACCGGTCGACCGCGCATTGAAACGGCTGAAAAACAAGCTGGACTCCGAGGGTATTCTCGATGAAGTCCGCCGTTTGCGCGCGTTTGAGACGCCTTCGCAAAAGCATCGCCGCAAGGCGAGAGCCAACGCCAAGCGTGGGCGAATGAAGTTCCGATTCAATGGCTAAGACAGTTACAAAAGTTACAACGATTATAAAAAGGTAGATTGGGAAAATCGTTGTAACGATGTAACTGTTTCAAGCTATTTAACGAGCAAAAAACTCCCTGATCGCCTGCACCAACCCATCAATATCGTGCCGGCGCGCCTCGACATCCACTTGGAGCCCTTGGTCGCGCACTGTCTTTGACGTGATCGGGCCAATACTGGCGACGTGCATTTCCTTGGGCCATGGCAGACCGAGAGCCACAAAATTTTCGACCGTTGACGAACTCGTGAACGTGATTAGGTCGGCGCCACCCTCAGCGAGTTGCCGCTGCGCGCCGTTAATGTCGCGTGTTTCTGGTACCGTCCGGTACGCGAACGCTTCGTCCACGATAGCTCCGGCCGCCGAGAGTTCTTTGGGCAAGACGTCGCGTGCCTTCTCGGCGCGCACGACAAGTATGCGCTCATTTTCCATGCTGCCCTGTTTCTTGAATTCACGCACGACCGCTTCTGCGACGAATTCTTCAGGCTGAAGATCGACCTGCAGGTGAAAATCTTTCACGCGCTGTGCGGTGGCCGGTCCGATCGTGGCGATGCGGACTCCGCCGATCTCACGCAGGTCGTCGTAAAGCTTGAAGAAAATCTCGAAGAACGCTTCGACGCCGTTGGCGCTCGTGAACACGATCCAATCGTAGATGTGCGCGTCCTGCACCAGTTCCGCGAATTCCCGCAAATTGCCCGGCGGTTCGATCCGGATGGTGGGCAGTTCGATGGTATGCGCGCCAAGGGCGCGCAGCTTATTGCTTAACGCGCTCGCCTGCTTCCGGGTTCTCGTAACGACGATTCGCTTTCCGAGGAGCGGGCGCTGTTCGTACCAGTTTAGCGCATCACGTAACGATACGACGTCCCCAAACACTGCTACTGCCGGCGGTTCAAAACTGTTCGCCACAGCTTTTTGGCCGATATCGGAAACTGTGCCTGTAAGTGTTCGCTGTTTCCCTGTTGTAGCCCACCGGACCAATGCCACCGGCAAATCCGGACGCACGCCATGCTTCAGCATTTCGGAAGTGACATCTTGCAGTCGTTCCATGCCCATGAGCATTACTTGTGTGCCACCAAGTTTTGCCAGCGTCGCATAATCGATTGCGCTTTCCGCTTTGGTTGGATCTTCGTGTCCGGTGAAGAATGTAACGTGCGAGTTATGCGCGCGGTGAGTTATTGGGATGCCTGCGTAGGCCGGGCCGGCAATCGCCGAAGTAATCCCCGGCACAATTTCAAATGCAATTCCTGCATTGGCGATCTCCTGTGCTTCTTCTGCACCTCGCCCGAAAACAAACGGATCGCCACCTTTCAACCGCACGACCTGCTTTCCTTCGCGTGCTTTGTCGATCAGCAGCGACGTGATTTCCTGCTGGGTTTGGCTTTCCCCAGGTTTTTTGCCAGCATAAATGATTTCCGCATTGCCTCGCGCCCAGCCAAGCGCTTCAGGATTCGCCAAATGGTCGTAAACGATGACATCGGCATTCTCGATGCATTCCTTTGCGCGCAACGTCACTAGACCGAGATCGCCTGGACCAGCTCCAACTAAATAAACTGTCCCTTTTTTGCTTCCACTTTTGCTCATGCTATCACTCTTGCTCGATTTTTCGCAGCAAGTCTGCTGCTAACTTGGGGCCTTGGTCGCACGCGCCCTCGACTTCAGCTTGCCGCGGCGTTAACGATTTATCTTCGAAGACTTGGCCGCGGAGTTTCATCTTTCCCTGGCTGATGGTCGCGTGCACGCCAACTGGAAAATTGCAATCACCATGCAATCGACTCAGAAAGTCTCGTTCGGCCTCGAGACAAAGCAACGTTTCGCGATCGTTCACGCAGTCGAGAAGCGCCTTTACGCTTTGATCATCAGAGCAAATTTGGAGAGCAATGATTCCCTGGCCGCCCGCTGGTAAAAAAATTTCGGGCGAAAGAACCTCGAGAAAGAATGGTCCTCCATCAACCCGGATTTCCGTTGGCGTTGCTGAAACGCCTAGCCGCTCCAGTCCCGCGTGGGCTAGCACGATGCCGTCCCATTCATTCTCGGCGAGTTTGCGCAACCGGGTTGGTACGTTGCCGCGAAGATCAACGACGTTGAGGTCTGGGCGTTTCCAACGCAGCTGGCGTTGCCTTCGGACGCTGCCGGTAGCCAGTGTCGCGCCTGAGGCAAGAGAAGCGAAGCCACCGGAGTGTTTGGAAATCAGCACATCGTTGACTGCCGCCCGTGGAAGAACGGCCGCGATTTGTGCTGCCTTGCTGGTTTGACTCGGCAGGTCCTTGGCACTATGAACCGCGACATTCACCTCGTGGGCAAGAAGCGCGCGCTCGATTTCCGCGGTGAACAAACCTTTTCGACCAGCATCGAGATCGACAACTTTGGTGTGATCGCCGCGTGTGAGGATAATTTTTGTCTCCACGGTGACGTTCGGATGCGTTTTTCGAATTGCCTTCTCAACTAACAGAGTCTGTGCGCGCGCAAGCTCGCTGCCACGTGAGCCGAGGGTAATCTTGGCAATCATCGCCGGAATCTAACGCGCGATGCTTTGGAGGGGAAGCTGCCAGCCTCGACTACAGCTCGGAAGCGCGGAGCGGATTTTCGCCGAGAGAGGAATGCTGGACTTCGTTGGAGAGACGATTCAGTCCTCGTGAGATCGAATCAAAAAAGTCAGTTACATGATCGGCGATGATTGCTTCAGCCGCAGCCACCTGCTGTCGGCGCAATGCCAGTGATTGTTCCGCGACAGAGCGTATGGAATCGATGTCGTAAAGATAAACGCCTTCCAATTCATTCACGCTCGGATCGACGTCTCGTGGCACGGCGATATCGATGATGAAGAGCGGGCGATCCAACCGTTCCCGCAATATTGGCGCTAGTATTTCGGACGTCAGCAACGGTGTTTCGGATGCTGTTGATGTCAGCAGAATGTCGATGTCCCGGCATTGCGCCACCCAATCATCGAATGGGACAGGCCGCCCGCCTACCGCGTGTGCCAGCTCTCGCGCGCGGTCTGGCGAGCGATTACTGACCCGAAGATCGGTAACACCGCGCGAGACAAGAGCGCGTGTGGTGCGCTCGCTCGTTTCACCTGCGCCGAGGACAAGTACTTTGCAGGCGATCAATTTACCGAAAATTCGTTGTGCTAGTTCAACCGCGACAGATCCAACCGACACCGCGCCCCGCGCAATGTCTGTGTGCGTGCGCACCTGTTTTGCAACCCTAAACGCGCGTTGAAATAAACGATGCAAATAAGGACCAACGGCGCCCGATGTTCTCGCTGATTCGTATGCCTTCTTTGCCTGTCCAAATATTTCAGTTTCTCCCACGACCATCGAATCGAGCCCCGATGCGACCCGAAAGAGATGCTGGACGCATTTGTTCTGCTCATAACGATAGAAGGGGGGCGCGCAATTGTCCGTATTACGATTTGCGATGAGACAACGCGCGATTTCGTCGGTGGAAATTCGGTTCTCCGAGACTGCGTAAACCTCCACCCGGTTGCACGTCGTCAACAGCAAAGCTTCGGCACAGCCGGCCTGACGCGTGATGGATTCCGCTGTGGCGTTCCCCGCGAACTGCTCCCGCGTTGCCACATTCGCGGTATGATGGCTCAATCCGATACAGAACAGGTTCATGGCACGCGATGCAGTTCGGCCGTGAATGTAATTCCCCATAGAAGCGCCAGAGCAGCGCTGAAGCCAATAATGCATAACGCGGCTACACGTTTTGGCGTGAGCCACTTGAGATGACGGGCTTGCAAAATCGCGGCATAGAGCAGCCACAGGCCAATCGCTGCCACCACTTGTATGCGTGGCAGGGGATGACCGGTAAAGAAGCCACTGATGATCCCTACGGTGTAAAGCGCAAAACCCCACCAGAGCAGGCGCGTGATGACAGCAAACAAGTTACTCAGTGGAGGCAAATGGTAAAAAATCGAATGCAAATGGTGCGTCTTCAGCTGGCGCTCCTGCAGCAGGTACATCACGCCGGCGATACAAGCGAGGGCAAACACACCATAGGCCACGAGGGACAACGATGCGTGAAACTCAAGCCAGGAATTCACCGGGACAGTTACGCTACGCCGAGCGTCGACGGGTGCGATCAGAGCAAAACCCTGCAGCAACAACACCAGTGGCGCCGTGAATGCCCCCATCAGCGAAAGCCGATACGCGGGTCCTACCAGCATGTAAACTAAGGCTACGGACCAGGCCAGAAAGGCAAAGACCTCAAACAGGTTCGTGATCGGGCACCTCCCCGTCTCTTGCCCTCGAATCCACAAGAATGCTGTCTGCAAAATAAATCCCAGTCCGATTGCGACGAAATTGAATCGCATCGGGCGAAACACTTTCGCACGCAGCTCGATGACGGTGTGCACAACCGCTGCGAGAAAACAGAATGTCGAGCCGATGAGAAAATAACGATCCACTGGGAGATCCATTTTAGTTTATCGTTCGCGCTTGGCAATTCTCGGATCGCGCCCACTCGCGATGGGAAGCAAGCACCACGTGCGTAAGGCGCAAACGCCAGTAAGATCGCCTTCAGCTGCCGACGGTTAGGTGAGGCACGCGCTCCCTCGAATAGCGTAAATGGCTGCCGGCCGCAGCGAGGTGGCTACGGCCGGCGCCTGACAATCAGTGACGGTGAACAGGTGCGCTACTGTATTTTATCAATGTTGATGGTGGCGTTGTCCCCGGCGGCGAGCGTAAGCGCCAAGCCGCTCACGACCAGTTGCAACGTATCACCAGCGTTGGCTTGGAACGTGACCTGATCACTCAGGGGAACGCCTGCTATGACAAGGCCTGCCGTCGGACCAACACCACTCCCGTTGACGTGTACCTGTACACCACCCAAAAGCGATATCAGGGCGGTCCGCAGTGTATAGCTCACGCGGTAAACACCGTCAGCGTTAACAGTAAATGTCGTGTCATTGGTCTTGCTGATTGCTGTGCCGACGATAAGCGGCGCCTGATTAAACGACACCGCACCGCCAACACCAACCACGATGGTGCCATTGTTGTAATCAAACAAAATCGCCGCCAGACCGCCTGCGGGAATTCCTGCAATAAACGCCTTGTGGTGAATTGCCGGATCGCCGATCCGGATCGTGTCGGACTCGCCAGCTACACCAATATTGCCGATATAGATGTTGTTACTCCCGGTCGTCGCCTCACTGCCAGCGCCGCAGCCAACTGCGATATTGTCATCGCCGGTGGTATTCATAATGAGGGCGCTCTCACCAACCGCTACGTTACAGTTACCGCTGACATTGCTAAGAAGCGTGTCACTGCCGAGGGCGGAGTTGCTGTTGCCCGTGTCGTTGTTATACAGACTAAAATAACCGATACCGCTATTGTCGTTGCCGGTACTGTTCCACACCATCGCGCCTGCACCATTCGAGGTGTTCCGCGTGCCTTCGGTATTCAGGATGAGCGAGGCGACCCCGCTGGCAGTATTTGCCGCCCCGGTGTTAAGAGCCAGGGTTCCAGCGCCAAGACCAGTGTTATAACTGGCCGTTGTGTTGCTGAAGAGTGAATACCACCCAAATGCGCTGTTTCCCACGCCACTAGTTAGGTTTTTCAGCGCATTGAGCCCTTCTGCTGTGGTAAACCCTGGATAGCCACCGTCCGGTGGCGGATTAACGTCTGGTGCCGCTGGCACCGCGCTTGTCTGTTCAGTCGTGTTACCTCCCGGAGAACCCCTATCCGGTGATGCCACGCTCGTTTGTGCGGTTAACCCGACCCCTAGAGCTACGACCGCAGTTAGTATATGAGTTAGTGTTTGAGGTTTCATTAGTTAAGGTCCTTTCTTGCCTCCTCTTCGTTTCTGCGGAGAAAGGCGGATGGTTGCTCTCGAAAGAAAAGAAAGAAGAAGAAAAGAGGCAGACCCTCCCGCACGCGCTTGCGAATGAGCGTGATTGACGTTTTACGCCCAGCCGCTAGCGTTCGCGCCAATGGCTTCCCGTATAATTGAAAAACTCCGCGGCGCGGTGCGAAATGTGCCGGATTTTCCAAAGAAAGGCATTGTGTTTAAAGACATCACCCCGGTATTGAATGATCCTGTTTTGTTCCGCGCATCAATTGATTTGTTCCTCGAGCGCTGCCGCGGCAAGAATCTCGACAAGGTCGTCGGCATCGATGCGCGCGGCTTCTTGTTCGGATCGACCGTGGCATACGAACTTGGACTTGGCTTCGTTCCGATCCGGAAACGCGGCAAACTCCCATACACAACTGATACGGCGAAGTACTCGCTGGAGTACGGCGAGGCGGAAGTGGAAATGCATACAGATGCCGTAAGAGAGGGTGAGCGAGTTGTCCTGGTGGATGATTTGCTCGCGACCGGTGGAACTTCAGCAGCCGCAGCGGTGCTGATTCGAAACGCAGGGGCAGATCTGCTCGAGGCGCAATTTCTCATTGAGTTGGAATTCCTCGAAGGCCGCAAGCGACTCGAGCCGACGCCTGTCACGGCGTTCCTCAAATATTGAGTTAG
>JBLMXH010000287.1:0-8419 GCA_050257685.1 Nitrospirota bacterium | reverse complement strand
AATGCGACGGCGGTTTGCATCGATCAATGACCTGCCGATCAACGAATCAGAAAGAAAATATCACTGGCCGCTGGGACGGCGTCCTGATGAACATCCTGGACTAAGCGAGCTAGGATTGTAGAACGGCTTTCGCGCTGACGCATGGTGCTTTCAAATGAAACTCGTATCGGTAAATGTTGGCCTTCCGCGCGACGTGAACTGGGATGGACGGATCATTCGAACATCCATCTTTAAAACGCCTGTAGCTGGCCGCGTGCAAGTTAGGAACATCAACCTGGATGGCGACCAGCAATCTGATCTTACAGTCCACGGAGGTGTCGACAAGGCGGTTTACGTTTATCCGTCGGAACATTATGCATTCTGGCGCGAGGAACTTCCGAACACTGATCTGAGTTGGGGAGCTTTCGGCGAAAACTTCACTACACAAGGCGCGCTGGATGACAAAGCCGTTCATATCGGCGACCGGTTTCGCATCGGATCCGCAGAGTTCGTCGTGACCCAACCCAGGATGCCGTGTTACAAGCTAGGTATTCGGTTCGGCCGCGCAGACATGGTTAAGCGATTTCTGCACAGCGGTCGCAATGGCTTCTACTTTGCCGTTGCGAAAGAGGGAGAAGTTGCGGCCGGTGATTCTATCGAGCTAATCGCACGCGATGATAACGGCGTTACTGTGGCGGACATTGTTGAGCTCTATACCGCGGATGCTGCGAAGCAGGATTTGTTGGAGCGCGCTACCCAGTTAGCCGCGCTCCCTGAAAACTGGCGAGCCTACTTTCGGAAACGTCTCTGGAAGGCGGATGCTTAGTGCATTGATAACAAGGAAGTCCTTCCATGCGAGCTGAGATTCATCCCTGCATCCACGTTTCCCGATTACGAGCTTTAAATGTACGCTCAAAGCATTCGCGAACAGCAGTCAAAATCCCAAGTTAAGGAGACACAGAGAAAATGAATTTGAAACTGGAAGTTATTGTTATCCCGGTTTCCGATGTCGATCGGGCCAAAGCCTTTTACGAACAGCTCGGGTTCAGGTTAGATATCGACTATGCGGCTGACGAGAAATTTCGCGTGTTACAGTTCACTCCTCCCGGTTCGGAGGCGTCGATCATTTTTGGCAAAGGAATCACGTCGAAAAAACCCGGCTCGGCGGACGGCCTGACGCTAGTGGTTGGGGACGTTGACGCGGCCCGAAAAGAGTTGATTGGCCGTGGTGTTGCAGTGAGTGAGGTATTCCACTACGCCGGCGGCCCATTCAACAACTCGACCCAGAACCCGCGCGTGACTGGGCGCGACCCGCAGGGTCGTTCCTACTTTTCTTTTGCCTCGTTCGAAGATCCGGATGGGAACGCCTGGCTCCTGCAGGAGATCACAACTCGGCTTCCTGGACGCGAATGGAAGTCGACGCGAACACAATCTGTCGACGTCGGAACGCTTGCCGAGCTCCTCCGCGAAACATCGGAGCATCACGACCGCTTCGAGAAAACGCATGCTGCGCATCATTGGTGGGATTGGTACGCGTCGTATCTGAATGCGCGTCAAAACGGCAGCAATCCCGAGGCTGCTGCTGCCGCCGCCGATCGTTACATGGAAGACGTCTATCATATTCCTGCCAAATAAAGTCGCTCCAGGCTACAGAGTCGATCAGGTCTAGCGCAGAAGAGTGATCTCTTAGGAACGCTGGAAGAGAGAAATTAATTTTTCCTGCGTTCGTGATTGAAAAGCTTGGCCGTTGCTTCGCATCCGTTGCAGCCTTAGACGTTTTGCGCAACCAAATGAAAGCGGTGCGGGTGGAGGTGAACGACAAAATGCAGAATGGGTACATTTATTTCCGCACCAAACCCATGGGGCGCGCTTTTCGCCCCGGGTTCACGCCCGAGCTAACGCCGAAACAGATGCTCGCACTTGGCGTGTTCGGCGGGAAATACATGACCGATTGCCGAAAGGAATTTCCGGCGAGCTGGTTCAAACGCGCGAAGCTTTCACCGGATCGCGCGCGGGCGTCGCTGAATTATTTTGGCGTCAACGCCTCGCAACCACTATCCGAATGGCGGCGCAAAGGCTGGATTTACCGCGATGATCCGCGGGGCTGGTTCCAATGGTATTGCCGATATTATTCCGGGCGCCGTAGCGAAGATGACTTACGGCAGATTGGCCGTTGGCGCGCCGTTCGGCGCCACGTCGCTCAATTAAAAAAACATTGTAAACCTCGCGATCTCCATTGCCGTCGTCGTCAGCGCCAGGCATTGCTGCACTGGGCCTACGATTCGCGCAAGATTTGATAAACAGTCGCGAGTGAACGGCTGACCAGCCTTCGCCATAGCTACGGCTTGGCAAGCGAGTGACGACAAATTGGAAATAACTATTCCCCGATTATTTTGGCCAGCACGCGCTTCTTTCTTCGTCCGTCTAATTCGCCATAGGAGATTTGTTCCCATGGGCCCCAATTGAGTTTGCCTTATGTAATCGCGACGACGACTTCCGGGCCCATGATCTGACGGTTGAGATAGCGTCGGCGTTGTTTTCGCCGGTTCTGTTATATCGATAGGCGCTCGTTGGTGCATGCGGTGCCAATTTTTTCAAACCACAGCTTGTAATCGTGATGAAGCCCCGGCTCATCGTCGTTGATGAATACCAAGCGGTGATGTGCATGGCGTTGACCAGACACAGGCCTTCGGTCACGCCGCGGCATGCACGAGTTCCTCGATCTTCGGCGTGATATTTAGGAACCCGCGCCGATTTGGCACCTCGAACCAAAGATGTTCAGTGAGCGATTTCACATCAGAGAAGTTGATGGTTGGGATGTGAGAGCAGAACTCTGAGAGAAGGATTAAAGGACAGGGCTTCAGCGCAGGACACGAGAGGCTACTATTCCGCTGATTCCATCTTGCAACGCGTGAGCGATCATTCCTGGGCGGAGGCTTTTCCGCCAATGTGCGAGCAATCCAAGCATTGCCGCCAAAACCGCAATCAGCAGCACGAATTTCCAACCTTGATAGCTGTGACCGACAGCAAAGGCGATCGCTTGCAGAACAATTCCGCCGGCCGCAGCACGCGTGAGCACGCTGAACTGGCGCTGTAAATACCCACGGTAAATTAATTCTTCGCAAAAACCGGCAGTCAGCGACGTTGCCAGGTAAAGGAGAATTTCGATCGGGCTCCGGGGAAGCAGATTGCGCATCGCCTGGTTTGGAGCCGATTTAACGAAATGATCCAATGCGCCCAGCACGCCGCCCACGGCGACGATGAGAAATGCGACTGCGATTGTGATGTCACGCAGAAGATCAACGGGGCGCGCCCATCTTCCGCCGATAAGATCGGCTAGCCGGACGCCGCGTAGGCTGATGCCGAACCAAATGAATGCGACAACCGCCCATTCGAAAACGATGACGAGGACATAACCGAACGCGCGTCCGATCTTCGCTCCAAACGGAACGAGACTTCCCGAGTGAGCGCTGGCGAACGAAAAAAAGAAAAGAATGAGGAGGAGAACAACAGTATGCCAGGCAGGTGCGACCGGACGGCCGTAAGCTGAACCGGTCTCCGGGTTTCCAGCTTGCTGATTCAAATGTTTCATAATTAAGCGCAACAGAACATTGCGTTGCGATGCGCAATAAAGGAGGCAATCGTGAAGCAGTTGTCTGTCATGTTCAGGTTTTCCAACACGTTGGGCATGATTTTTGGTGCGAAGGATGAACACCCATATTTCGCCATCTGCCCGAATTGCATCACAAAGCCCAATGCCTCATTTTCAACGACTTACAAACTTGTTCATGAGCAGTGGAGCAAATATCTCTGGCTTTGCTGCGGTGGGATCCGAGATTCTTCGCTTCGCTCAGAATGACAGTGTAAGACGTTAAGGAGAAACCATGAAAAAGCGCAAATTTGGAAAGAGTGGCTTGGAAGTTTCGGCGATTGGCCTTGGCTGCATGGGGATGAGCTTTGGTTACGGTCCGCCCAAAGACAAACAGGAGATGATCTCGCTGCTACAGGAGGCCATCGAACTAGGTGTGACATTCTTCGACACGGCTGAAGTCTACGGCCCGTTCACAAACGAGGAGCTCGTTGGCGAAGCCCTCAGTCCCTTTCGCGACCAGGTTGTGATTGCTACGAAATTTGGGTTCAAGCCTACGTCTGATGATCAATCGAGGTGGAGTGACCTGGATAGCCGGCCGGAACACATCAAAGAAGTTGCTGAAGGGTCGCTCAGGCGACTCAAGACAGATGTTATTGATTTGTTCTATCAACACCGGGTTGATCCGGACGTGCCGATCGAAGACGTGGCGGGTGCGGTGAAGGAGCTGATCGATGAAGGAAAAGTGAAGCACTTTGGTCTTTCCGAGCCGGGGGTGCAAACGATTCGTCGGGCGCACGCAATCCAGCCGCTCACCGCAGTCCAGAACGAATACTCGTTGTGGTGGAGGAAATCCGAAGAGGAAGTGTTACCTGCACTTGAGGAACTCGGAATTGGTTTCGTCCCGTATAGCCCGTTAGGCAGAGGTTTTCTCACAGGAAAAATCGACGAACGCACGACGTTTCACGAGACGGACTTCCGCAATCTCCTCCCGCGCTTTACGCCGGAAGCTCGGCAAGCGAATCAGGCGCTGGTTGATTTGTTGGGCGAGATGGCAAAGCGGAAAAAGGCTACGCCTGCTCAGATCGCGCTTGCGTGGTTGGTTGCCCAAAAGCCATGGATCGTGCCGATTCCGGGTACTACAAAGCTACATCGCCTGGAGGAGAACATCGGGGCTACTGACATCGAACTGACGGAAGAAGATCTTCGCGAAATCGACGCCGCTGCATCGGAAATCGAAGTGCAAGGTGACCGGTATCCCGAGCACTTGGAGCAAAAGACCGGGCGATGAAGAACAGGTGAGGAGTGATGGGAAACGAGAAAAACAAAATCAAAGGGAAAGTCGTCGTCATCACCGGCGCCAGCAGCGGATTGGGGGAGGCGGCGGCGAGGTTGCTGTCGGCGCAAGGCGCGAATGTTGTGCTGGGCGCGCGGCGCTCGGACCGCCTCCGCTCATTAGCCGATGAGTTGAATGGCAATGGGCGAAAGGCACTCGCCGTAGCGACAGATGTTACTCATCGCAACCAGGTGAAAAAGTTAGTGGACGCAGCGGTTAAGGCTTTCGGGCGGGTCGACGTAATGATTAACAATGCCGGCATCATGCCGCGGGCACCGCTCGAGCGACTAACGATCGACGACTGGGATCGCACGATCGACGTGAACATCAAAGGCGTTCTCTACGGTATCGCCGCGGCCCTTCCGCACATGAAACAGCAGAAATCCGGACACATGATCTTTGTCTCATCGGTTGCGGGCCATAAAATCGCTCCGGATTCCGCGGTGTATGCGGCGACTAAACATGCGGTGCGCGCGCTCGCCGAAGGATTTCGTCAGGAAGTGAAACCTTACAATATCCGGACGACGATCATCTCGCCGGGGGCAGTCGACACAGAATTGCCGGACAGCATCACCGAGTCGGATGTCGCTGAAAAGATCCGCCAGTATTATTCAGACATCGCGATTCCTGCCGAATCATTTGCGCATGCAGTGATGTTCGCGATGAGCCAGCCCGACGATGTGGACATAAACGAGATCCTGTTTCGGCCAACGCGCCAGGTGCTGTAGCCGCCGATCGATCGCTCGACAAGGATGATTCGGCAAAGCGGGTATATTGACCGACCTGCCAGTAGCTGTAGCTGCCGCGAGTGTACGGATTACCCGCCCACCAATCGACTGTGGCCAGACCATTCCATTGCGAACTCAAGCCGGGCAGCACCGACTAAATCTGAGCGAGGAATCAGGCATCGGCAAAAATGAATGATAGAATGCTCGGCCCTGCGCGAGAACAAAATTGTCGAATCTCTTGCCGATAGTCTTGTAATCGCGAAAGTGAAGTGGCCGCCTGAGGTAGCGCATGCGGCCCGCTTGCGAGATACTGAGACACGCAAGCCAGAGGCTCACGCTACTATGTTTCTGGTGCGTCACATGCGATGTCCGGTCTGAAGACTTCACCAACTTTACTTGGCGACTTTCGAACCGACTCGCGCATGCTCGTTCTCGTCGGCCTTGCATTGCCGGTGGGTGCGATCAGCGCTGTCGTTGCGAAGGCACTGCTCTGGCTGATTGCCGAAATCACTAACGTTGTTTTCTTCCAACGATTTTCATCGCAACTCGGCTCGCTGCAGCACAATCATCTCGGAGCCTGGGTCATTCTGGCGCCGGTCGCTGGCGCGCTTGTAATTGGGCTGATGGCTCGCTTCGGGTCCGAGAAAATCCGAGGTCACGGGATTCCGGAAGCGTTGGAAGCAATTCTACTGGGCGGCAGTTCGATCGAACCCAAAGTAGCTGTGCTCAAACCGATTTCATCCGCAATCTCGATCGGGACGGGTGGTCCTTTCGGCGCAGAAGGACCCATTATTATGACCGGCGGTGCGGTTGGATCCATTCTTGCACAGCTTTTCCATCTCACCGCAGCCGAACGGAAAACGCTGCTGGTTGCAGGCGCCGCCGGCGGAATGTCTGCTGTCTTTTCAACACCGATAGCGGCGACATTGCTTGCTGTTGAGCTCCTTCTTTTTGAATGGCGTCCGCGCAGTTTCATTCCCGTAGCAACCGCGTCGATAGTAGCGTGGCTTTTGCGCGCTCCTCTGATGGGCTCGGGCCCGATCTTTCCGGTCACGCCACACAATTCGTTAGGCTGGCAAGCCATACTGATCGCAGTGGCCATCGGTATTGCGGCCGGCTTTGGTTCCGGTTTGCTGACCGCGCTGGTTTATCGATGTGAGGATGCGTTTTTGAAATTACCAATACACTGGATGTGGTGGCCGGCCATTGGCGCACTCTTCGTCGGTGTTGGCGGTTGGATCGATCCACGTGTGCTTGGAGTCGGGTATGACCTCATCGATGGCCTTTTGCGTGGACAGATCCTCGGCGCGGCACTCATGGGATTACTGATTGGCAAATCGTTAGTCTGGTCGATTGCGCTTGGCTCAGGAACATCCGGTGGTGTGCTGGCGCCGCTTTTAATCATTGGCGGCGCACTGGGCGCTGGTCTCGGGCAATTCGTTCACGTCGGAGACGTCGGTTTGTGGGCAGGAGTAGGAATGGCTGCGATGATGAGCGGGACGATGCGTTCGCCTTTAACCGGGATGTTCTTCCTGCTTGAGCTCACCCATGACTTGAAAGCTTTGCCGGCTCTGCTCTGCGGTTCGATCGCGGCGCTTGCCGTGACGGTGCTTTTGCTACGCCGTTCCATCCTCACCGAGAAACTCGCGCGGCGCGGTCAACATATTGCCCGAGAATATAGCGTCGATCTCTTTGAGCTGATGCGTGTGGCTGACGTGATGGATACAGATGTGCCGTTGATTCCGGCGAGCACGCCGTTACAACGATTTTCGGCACGAGTGGCCACCGGCGATCCGCTCATCTGCACCCGGCAGGGAACATTGCTGGGCAACGAAGGTGGCGAGCTGGTGGGAATCATCACTCGAGGCGATGTCGTGCGAGCCTTTGAACGCTCCGGTGATCCAACCGTGACTGTTCTCGACGTCGGCTCCACAAATCTAATCGTCGCCTACCAGGATGAGACATTACATGACGCCATTGCACGAATGCTCAGACATGATGTTGGACGCCTGCCGGTAGTGGATCGTGCGAATGAAAAACGAGTCGTTGGGTATCTTGGACGCGCAAGCATCATGGCAGCGCGCGAGCGATATCATCGTGATGAGCAATTACGGGAACGAGGAATTCGACGATCTGAATTGGCTGAGCTCGAGAGCGTCTGAGTTCACTGAAATCACAAAAACCGCATGGAAGTCAAAATTCGTTCGGGCACGCCTGCGGATGCGGAGATTTGCGGCAGGATTTGTTTTAACGCCTTCAAGAAGATCTCAGAGGCGCATGGTTTCGCACCTGACTTTCCCGCGCCAGAAGTCGCGATTGACGCGTTAATGGGAATGCTAAGTAATCCCAAATTTTATTCTGTCGTTGCGGAAATCGATGGGCGGATTGTTGGCAGCAATTTTTTGGACGAACGCAACACGATCGCAGGTGTTGGACCGATTACTGTCGATCCGGCCGTGCAGAATCGCGCGATTGGCCGGCGTTTGATGGACGCGGTGCATGAGCGCGCGGCTGACAAAAACTTCGCTGGTGTGCGACTAATTCAGTCTGGTTTTCATACCCGCTCGCTCTCTTTGTATAGCAAACTCGGCTATGATGTCCGTGAACATCTGGCGTGCATGCAAGGCAAGGCACTCGGGATTTTTATGGAAAGCCACGTTGTCAGGGCGGCGACCGAGCCAGACATCGATAACTGCAACCGATTGTGCCAGCACGTGCATGGTCACCATCGAGGTGGAGAATTGGAAGATGCGATCGCGAAGCGCTCCGCAACGCTGGTGGAACGCG
>JBLMXH010000286.1:0-4828 GCA_050257685.1 Nitrospirota bacterium | reverse complement strand
TTCAATTTTCAGAAGCAGATGACGATGTTTGTCGTTCAAAAAATGCCCGATCCCCGCGAGAATGGTTATCACAAAGCCCTGGAACATTGGATCGCGCATTTCGTGCAGAAGAGTGAAGGTCGCGCGTTTGTGCTGTTCACGAGCTATCGCGACATGCAGCAGGTCTCAGGTGCGATGGAAAAATTTTTCGCGGACGAGGATATGAACATTCTTGTTCAGGGTGGGGGAGCGCCCCGCAGCAAATTGCTTGAGCAATTCAAATCAACGCCACGCAGTGTGCTCTTCGGTACAGATAGTTTTTGGGGTGGTGTAGATGTTCCAGGCGAAGCGCTCTCAAATGTCATCATCACCCGACTGCCATTTGCCGTCCCGGATCATCCGCTCATAGAGGCGAAACTGGAATTGATCGAGGAACGTGGCGGCGATCCCTTTACTGAATATTCGTTGCCGGAGGCGATCCTGAAATTGCGACAGGGAGTGGGCCGTTTGATTCGGACCAAGGCCGATCGCGGCATTATTGTCATTCTCGACAACCGCATCGTGACCAAACCCTATGGCCGCGCGTTCATGCAGGCGTTGCCGAAGTGCCCGGTGGAAATTATCTGAGTGCAAAGTGACGCAGACAATCCTGTCTGCAAGGATTGCGGGCAGACACGATTGGTAGGGTGGCGCACGCATCTTGCGTGCTGTGTTCCGCATCGTGCGGAACACTTCTTTCGTTCGGCAGGATGCCGAACGCTGCCCGCTAGAAGCGGGCGTTACCAGAACAACTGTTCACTTGAACATATCTTTCTTCTTGCTGTAGATTCCATGCATGGAACGCCAGATGGAGATGCAGGAGATCTTTGGGATTCTGCACAAGTGGGGCATCCATACTATTGGCCAACTGGCAGCGCTGGATAAGCAACAGCTTGGGGCGCGACTTGGCCCCGAAGCGATCCGCATGTGGGAGCGCGCCAACGGACGATCCAGTCGACTGCTCAAACTGGTTCGACCACCGGAATCGTTCGAGGAGAGTTTTGAGTTTGAGAGCGAAATCGAAACAGCCGAGCCGTTGCTTTTCATGCTCCGCCGTTTTTTGGAGCAGCTCGCCGTACGATTGGCAGCAATTTATCTCGTCGCGAAAGAACTAACCCTGCGAATCACGTTCGCGAATTCCCGCCAAGTCCGCCGCGGAGTGGATTCGTCCGACTGGCGAAACGAATCCGCGGTGGCGGGCAAACAAATCTACGAACGGGTTTTCAAAATTCCCCAGCCCACAAACGATGTCGATCTTCTGTTCCGGATGTTGCAGACGCATCTGGAGAATTTTCGATCCGAGCATCCAATCGTTGCCGTCGCGCTGAGCGCAGAGCCGATCAAACCTGCCCGGGAACAATTCGGATTATTTGAAACGACATTGCGCAATCCGTATCAACTATCAGAAACACTTGCTCGTTTGACTGCTCTTCTGGGCAGCGATCGGATCGGCACACCGGCTCTGGAAGAGACGCATCGACCCGATGCATTTCAGATGCAGCCGTTTTCGTGGCGTGTAGTGTCCGCTGTCCCCAGCGGAGCAATTACCGATGCGCTGAGGACAGCGTACCCTACAGCAGCACTGCGCCGCTTTCGGCCGGCAGTATCTGCCTGCGTCTTGCAGGATCAAGATACACCGACGCACCTTCGCAGCGCCGAATTGTCCGGAAAAATCACCGCACAACGCGGCCCGTATTTGCTTTCCGGGAATTGGTGGGACGAAAAATCGTGGCGACGCGCAGAATGGGATCTGCAGCTTCAGAACGGCGAATTAGTTCGCGCACATGAACATGACGGCGTTTGGAACTTGGATGGAATTTATGATTAATCCGCAGTCATCCTGAGCGGAGCGCAGCGGAGTCGAAGGATCCCGCGAAATTACCTGAAAGCTGGCGCCACGGGATTCCTCGACTTCGCTCGGAATGACGATGAGCTATATCGAGCTTCATGCATGCAGCGCATTCAGTTTTTTGCGCGGTGGATCTTTCCCCGAGCAAATAGCCGAAGTCGCAGTGGAACTGGAAATGCCGGTGATCGCGTTGCTCGATCGCGATGGCGTTTACGGCGCGCAACGATTTTCCGTCGCTGCGCGTGAGCATGGCGTTCGTCCAATCATCGGTGCCGAATTATCAATGGCAGACGGCAGCTTGCTGCCGGTCCTCGTTGAAAATCGCACCGGCTACAAAAATTTATGCGAACTGCTAACGCAAGCCCATCTGCGCAGCGAAAAAGGTAAATGCGCGGTCAAATGGGAGGAGCTGACGGAGTTCGCCGCTGGCCTGGTAGCGTTCTTTGGATCGGGGAGCGCACGCTTCCAGCGTGCTAATGCCAGTCCGGCTCGGATTTTCGGCATGTTGCCGAAACAATCTTTAAAAAGTTCACGAACTCAGGATGCGTTCGCCAGCACGCTGGAAACGTGCGCTCCACAGAATTCAACAAATCGTGCTGAATTTTTAATCGATACGTTCGGACGTGAAAATGTTTTCGTTGAACTTCAGCGTCATTTCATTCGTGGCGAAGAACGCATTAATCGCCAACTAATCGATCTGGCGCGCGCGCATCGATTGCCGCTCGTTGCGACAAACGGTACGCAATACGCCAAGCCGTACGGACGCGAAGTCCTGGATGTTTTCACCTGTATTCGCGAACACACGCATCTGGATGCCGCCGGTAAATTGCTCACGCAAAATGCCGAGCGCCATCTGAAGAGCGATCGCCAGATGCGCGAACTATTCCGAGATTTGCCGGAAGCAATTGAGAACACATCGCGCCTGGCTGAGCGACTCACATTTTCTCTCGAGAATATCGGCTACGAATTCCCCGATTACCCGGTGCCGGTTGGCCACAGCATGGATTCATTTTTGCGCACCATCGTCTGGTTCGGTGCGCAACAGCGTTATGTTGCGATCAGCCCCAAAGTAAAGCGTCAGATCGAAGAAGAGCTAGCGCTGATAAGCAAGCTCGGGTTTCCCGGTTATTTCCTGATCGTTTGGGACATCGTCAATTTCTGCCGTGAACACAACATCATGGTCCAGGGTCGCGGCAGCGCCGCCAATAGCGCCGTTTGTTATTGCCTCGGGATCACACCGGTCGACCCGGTAGAAAATCATCTCGTGTTCGAACGATTCCTGAACGAGAGCCGCAAAGGCTGGCCGGATATCGATCTTGATCTTCCCAGCGGCGACCGGCGGGAAGCGGTGATCCAGGAAGTTTATCGACGCTACGGCAAACACGGAGCAGCCATGACTGCGAACGTGATCAGCTATCGCGGGCGAAGCGCTGCGCGTGAGATCGGTAAGGCGCTGAATTTTTCGCCGAGCATTATCGATCGGTTCTCGCACCTGTTTGCCAGCGGCGATTTCCCGCACACGATGGAATTGGAAACGCAGATCGAAGCAGCCGGTCTACCGAAACACCATCCGCGGATGCCGGCATTCATCCGGCTGTATCGCGCGATTTATGGTTTGCCACGCCATCTTGGCCAGCATTCCGGCGGCATGATCATCTGCCGCGGCAAGCTCAGCTCGTTCGTGCCCCTGGAAAACGCGTCAATGCCAGGCCGCGTGGTCGCGCAATGGGACAAGGACGATTGCGAAGATCTCGGCATCGTGAAAGTCGACTTGTTAGGCCTGGGCATGATGTCCGTGATGCAGGATGCGTTTGAATTGTGCCGCGAACGCGGCCGACCACTCGATCTTGCCCACATTCCAAAAGACGACGAAAAGACGTTCGAGATCATGCAGCACGCCGACACCATCGGCGTGTTTCAAATCGAGAGCCGCGCGCAAATGGCCACGTTGCCGCGGATGAAACCAAAATGTTTTTATGACGTTGTGATCGAGGTCGCAATCATCCGGCCCGGACCAATCCAGGGCGACATGGTGCATCCGTATCTGGCGCGACGCGCTGGTAAAGAGCTCGTGACGTATTTCGACCATCGCTTGAAGCCGGTGCTGGAGCGCACACTCGGTGTGCCGTTGTTCCAAGAACAAATGCTCAAGATTGCCATGATCATGGCCGATTTTTCCGGCAACGAGGCCGAGGAATTACGGCGCGCGTTGAGCTTTCATCGGTCTGAAGAACGGATGCGCAAAGTGAGCGTGAAACTCCGCGCGGCCATGGAACGCAAAGGCATTGCTCCCGACAAGATCGACAAGATCATTCAATCCATTTCGTCATTTGCACTTTATGGTTTTCCCGAATCACATGCGATCAGCTTCGCGATTCTGGCTTATGGCAGCGCATATTTAAAAGTGCATCGCGCACCGGAATTTTACGCAAGCCTCATTAACAATCAGCCGATGGGCTTTTACACGCCGGCAACGATTGTGAAGGATGCGCAGCGGCACGGTGTAAACATCAAACCGGTTTGCGCAGTGCAATCCAATTGGCACTGCATCGTTGTCGACGATTACACGGTGCGCCTCGGATTTTGCGTCGTAAACGGATTGCGTCAGGAACACGCTGAAGACCTCGTTAGGCAACGACAGGATCGATCGTTTGAATCACTGGACGATTTCAAACGGCGTGTGCCGCTCGCAAAGAACGAATTGCGCAACCTGGCTGAACTCGGCGCGCTCAATTGTTTTGCCAAACATCGCCGCGCTGCAATGTGGCGCGTGGAAGAAACCTCGCATGACGATTTGTTGGACCGTCTGGGGAGCGCACGCTTCCAGCGTGCTAATGCCAGTCCGGCTCGGACTTTCGGCATCCTGCCGAAACAATCTTTAAAAAGTTCGCGAACGCAGGATGCGTTCGCCAGCACGCCAGAGGCGTGCGCTCCCCTGACGGCGATGACCTTACCTGAACG
>JBLMXH010000285.1:0-7861 GCA_050257685.1 Nitrospirota bacterium | reverse complement strand
GAACAGTTCAACGACTGGCTGAACCGCTCGTTGGCCGATCTTCACATGATGCGAACCGAGACGCGTTATGGCCCCTATCCTTACGCTGGTGTTCCCTGGTTCAGCACCGTATTTGGCCGCGACGGAATCATCACAGCGTTACAATGTTTGTGGTTCGATCCATCCATGGCGCGTGGTGTCCTGGCTTATCTCGCCGCCAATCAAGCCGACGCTGAGAAGCCGGAGCAAGACGCACAACCCGGCAAGGTGTTGCATGAATTCCGCAATGATGAAATGTCGGTTCTGGGTGAGGTGCCATTCAGGCGCTACTACGGGAGCATCGACGCGACGCCGCTTTTTGTGATGCTGGCCGGCGCATACTATAAACGCACAGGTGATCGCGCTTTTATCGAGTCTATTTGGTCGAACGTCCAGCGCGCCCTCGAATGGATCAACCGTTACGGCGACGCAGACGGCGATGGTTTCGTGGAATACAGTCGGAGGTCGAAGCACGGTCTTATCCATCAGGGTTGGAAGGATTCTCACGACGCGATTTTTCACAGCGACGGCACTCTTGCCGAAGCGCCGATCGCACTGTGCGAAGTACAGGGTTACGTGTACGCTGCCAAGCTGGCTGCGAGCGATCTCGCCGCGCTGTTAGGCGATAACGACGCCGCGCGAGACCTGAAGAACCAAGCCAATAGTTTACGCTCCCGGTTCGAGGAGATTTTCTGGTGCGAAGACATCTCGACATATGCCCTCGCCTTGGACGGCAGTAAGCGGCCCTGCAGGGTGCGAACGTCGAATGCGGGACATTGTCTTTTTGCGCGGATTGCGACGGAAGAGCACGCGCGGCGCGTCGCAACGACATTGACCGACGAAACATCCTTTTCTGGATGGGGAATTCGCACCGTAGCAAGCAGTGAGGCGCGGTACAATCCGATGTCGTATCACGATGGATCGATTTGGCCACACGATAATTCCCTGATCGCTGCTGGATTCGCCAAGTACGAACTTAAAGGATCAGTTGCCATGGTCCTCGCTGGTATGATGGACGCGAGCATCTTCTTCGATTTACATCGGCTTCCGGAACTATTTTGCGGCTTTCCGCGGCGGCCGGGCGAAGCGCCCACTTCTTATCCCGTTGCCTGTGCTCCGCAGGCATGGGCCTCTGGGGCTGTATTTCTTTTGCTGGAAGCCTGTCTCGGCCTCGAGATTTTCGCTCCAGAAGCAAGACTGGTGTTTTCGAAGCCATTTTTGCCGCAATTTCTTCCGCAAGTCAGCATTCGTGATCTGAAGGTCGGAGATGCAAGCGTTGATCTTCTGCTCACGAGACACAACGAAGGAGATGTGGGCGTAAATGTTCTGCGACGGAACGGCAGCCTCGACGTCATTGTGCTGAAGTAAATAGTGGCGATTGCGCTTGTCGCCGTAGATCGGCGCAATATTGTGCCGTGATGAACGCCAAGGTGATCGTGATGCCAAAAGCCGCGGTGCTGGATCCGCAGGGAAACGCGGTCCGTGATGCAATGCGTCATCTCGGAATGCCGGAAGTGCGGAGCGTGCGAATTGGGAAATACATGGAGATCGAGATTGAAGGGCAAAACGGCGAACTTGAATCGCGGCTCCGCCAGCTTTGTCGCGATTTACTGTCAAATCCGGTGATCGAAGATTACGAATTGTTGAAGGGCGAAGCAGGCAACGATAGAGAGAAGAAGACGAAAAAGCACAGGGCAAGCAGGATTTTATAATGAAAGCGCTGCGTTATTTTTTCTGTGTGGTTTTCCCGCCGCTGGCAGTGCTCTTGACGGGCCGAATTGCGAGCTTCTTTCTCAGCTTGATTCTGACGCTGCTCGGTTGGATTCCGGGAGTCATTCACGCGTGTCTTGTCGTGAATGATTACCACGCAGAACAACGCGCAGCCGCGCATTAGATGGACAGGAGCGAAATTTACGCGTTGGTATGGCGCGACCGCCGGGCGCGCCGAGAAAATGGACGGCCCGGCGGTTCGTCCCTACCATTAAAGACATGAAGTTTGCCGTCATACAGTTTCCCGGTTCTAATTGCGACCAGGATTGTGTCGCCGCGATTAATGGGATCGAGGGCTTACAAGCCGAATACGTCTGGCACAAGGAGACTTCACTGGATGATTTCGATGCGATCGTGCTGCCCGGCGGATTTGCTTACGGCGATTATCTTCGCTGTGGAGCTATCGCTCGTTTCTCGCCGATCATGAAGGCAGTGATCGGCGACGCGCGCGCCGGCAAGCTGGTCCTGGGTACGTGCAACGGCTTCCAAGTGTTGTGCGAGGCTGGTCTGTTACCAGGAGCGCTGGTGCGAAACCGTTCGCTGCGGTTTGTTTGTGACATGGTCGTTACGCGCGTTGAGGTAGATGATTCGCCATTTACACACCGCTGTCCGAAAGGAACACTGCTGCGCTTGCCAGTGGCACACGGTGAAGGCTGTTTTTTTGCCGATCCGCAAACTTTGCGTGAGCTGAACCTTAATGGGCAAGTGATTCTGCGCTACGCGGACAACGCAGGCCGGATCGTTCCCGAAGCAAATCCTAACGGCTCAATCGAAAATATCGCCGGAATTTGTAATCGTGAACGGAACGTTTTTGGGTTGATGCCGCACCCTGATCGCGCCTCGGATGTACGACTCGGCAGTGCAGACGGCGCGAAAATTTTCGTGTCGATGATGGAAACGATTCGGGCGACTCGGTCAAGCGACGCAGGCGAGCGCGTCAAACAGGTGGCGTGACTCCGCTACCTAAGGCAAAACCTTATATTTGCCGATCCAATCTCTTACTCGGCAGCCACTGCTGAGGTGTTGCGATTGTTACAGAGCTGTCGCAAAAACGAACACTACACCGACTTCGTAGGTCCAGATTCCCCTTGGATCATAGGTTGGCATCTCTATTGCTTTAAAAGAGGTCAAAACCAACAAGTCCTATGCTCCTAGAAAAAACCCTACACATGAGCCAACCGGTGGCCGAGTGCAAAGCACGTTTGGCCAGTATTCAATCTTATCGACGACAGTTTCTAATGGTGACACGGGCGACCGTGACATCGTCTAAGACGGTCGATTTCAGCTTCCGAGGACCCTTCGGTTTCGAAGCGCACACTGTGCTGTTGTCGGTGGACGGCGATTCGCCGAACCAGTATGCATTCGAGTCTGTAGGTGGAAACATTTCCCTCATGGGCATTGTGGATTTCGCTGAGATCCGACCGCACTGCACCGAGGTCACACTCGCGGTCCACTACGAAATCAGAAACAAACTTTTCGCCTGGCTCGACCGCCGTCTGCATTTTGTGGACAGCTTTGTGAATGCCGAGTTACGTAGCATTCGCGCGCACTTCGAGGGTATCAGGTCAACCTATCTGGAGCGCGCCCGCGTCATGCCCGTACTCCAGGCAGCTCACGCCTGACCAAACGGCGTTCGCCCAGCATTAAGGATTTCCTAATCGGCGAATTTGGGCGCCCGGGCTAGGCTATTCGCACGGCGTGTTTACGATCGAGGCGAAGGATCTGGCCCGGGTGAAGGGCGATTTTGGCCTTGGGATCGGTGATCTTGGTTCCGTCAATTTCCACACTTCCCTGCTTAATCAATCGCGAGACTTCGCTGCGCGATTTGTCTAACCGAAATACATTGCGGTAAACATCTGAAACGACAGCGACCGCGGTGAAGTCCAGTCGTTCACCTGGTGAGTACGGCGGCAGATCAACGTGCGCCAAGTCACGTTTGCTGAAGCGCGTGTTCCAGTCGTCCAACGTTCTTTTGGCGGCGTCGGCCGAGTGATACGTCTGGACGACTTCAAACGCGAGCTGCTTCTTGGCCTCCACTGGATGAATATCCGGCACCGACTTGTTCAGAAGCAGACTATAGTACGCTTGCATCGCTGTGTCGGAAATGCTCATGAGTTTCCCAAACATCTCCGATGGCAGTTCGTTGATTGCGATGTGGTTTCCGAGGCTCTTACTCATTTTCTCCGAGCCGTCGAGTCCCTCGAGAATCGGTGTCAGAAGAACTACCTGCTCCGGCTGGCCTTCTTCTCTCTGCAGTTCGCGTCCCATTAATATGTTGAAAAGTTGATCGGTGCCTCCGAGTTCTACATCCGCTTTCACCATCACCGAATCCCATCCTTGCATGATGGGATATAGCATTTCGTGAGCACGAATAGGGTGGTCTTTACGCATTCGCTTCCTGAAGTCATCACGATGCAATAATTGCTGGAGTGTCACGTGACTGGTGAGCCGTACGACATTTTCAAAACTCATTGGCGCGAACCATTCGCTGTTGTAGCGAGTTTCTGTTTTGCTTGGGTCGAGAATTTTAAATGCCTGGTCAAAATACGTCTTTGCGTTAAGGGCTACTTGGTCTCGTGTTAAGTTCGGCCGAGTAGCAGACCGACCACTTGGGTCGCCGATCATTCCTGTGAAATCGCCGATGATAAGAACGGCCTGGTGACCGAAATCTTGAAACTGTCGAAGTTTTCGTAAGACGATTGAATGACCGAGATGCAGATCGGTAGTGCTCGGATCGACTCCCAGCTTCACCCGCAGCGGCTTACCCTTGGCAAGCTTAGCCCGAAGTTCATCTCGGCTGATTATGGTGACAGCCTGAGCCGCGAGTGACTCCAGAGCTTGATCCGGTTGCATGATCAACAATAACGCGCCCGGCTTGCGCGCTACTTGTTTTTGTTCAACAGCTCGCGCACCTGCTCGATCGTGAGCGGCTCATTCTTTCTGTTGAGTGACTTCTGATTTGTGCCTTGGCCCAGAAAGGGCCGGTTACCGGTATACGCATCTGAGGCGACCTTTTTTCCTGACTGAGGCGAGTTGCGAACACCGCGAGCACTCTGAGTCGCATAGGCAGCCTTGGAATTTGCAACTGTCTGCTGTGACGAAACCTGATAAGCAGTGCGTCCACTTCGGTAGGTCTGAGAATAGAATTGTGTTGTGGAGAAATCTTTTGTTCCCGAAAACGTTTTCGATCGCGGTTTCTGGTAAACGAAAAAACTTCCAACGTTTGCGCGTTTATGGATGGATGCCGAGCCGTCGCCAACAAACTTCTTGTTTTGCGCATCGTTCTGCAGCGTCATGTCCGGCTTTAAAAGCCGATCAACCAGTTTTTTCTCCTGGTCCTGAGCATGTACGCAGCACAAACCAGCCGCTAATAACGTCCAGACTACAAACGATCCACGCACAGCGCGAGGCTGCCGGAATAAGGGTTGGTTTGTAAAGCAAATTCCCTTAAAGCGACTGGCACGGCCATGTTGCCGGGATGCCAAGGGTTTTTGTTGTTTTAGTCGGTCGCGCGGCAGACAATGCGCGCATGGCTGAACATGTTTACAAGAAAATCGAGATCGTCGGCTCCTCCTCAAACGGAATGGAGGAAGCGGTCCATAATGCCCTGTCGCGGGCTAGCGAGACGATTCGCAACATGCGGTGGTTCGAGGTCGTCGAGACCCGCGGTTATATCGACGACGGCAAAGTCGAACACTGGCAGGTGACGTTAAAGATCGGGTTTACCCTCGAAGAGTAATGTTCCCGCTCGTCTCGATCGTTTCAGCTTTGGCGCTGCAATGCTTCCCCGTCCTGCGCCGATCGGTACAATTTGGCGGCGCCATAAATCAAGATCGCGGGTTTTAACGCTATAAAGAGCAGACGAAGAACTCCGGCAATC
Source organism: Nitrospirota bacterium (assembly GCA_050257685.1). Classification (GTDB taxonomy): domain Bacteria; phylum Verrucomicrobiota; class Verrucomicrobiia; order Chthoniobacterales; family UBA10450; genus Udaeobacter. The sequence goes on along the minus strand of JBLMXH010000285.1, from coordinate 2,193 downwards.
ACTCGCCCCAATGGCAGACGATTAAAAACATATCCGGCAGCAAACGCATAGAAGAGAGACTGTGTCGGTTTCTCGCGCACGTACTCACCGGTTTCATTAACAACGGTCTCGACCCGGTCTTTGACCCATTGCATTCCGCGTTCGGGAAACTCAGCAACCATTTCAGGAGATAACTGATCCATGACGTTAATGATTCGCATTTTGAACCCCTCTTGCGCGCATGGAACTATCACCGCAATGCAAGCCAGACCGAGCTTGCGCCGCTGCGGGGTGGAAAATCCGGCAAAGGCAGCGGCCGGTGAAAGGTCGCGGCTCGACGGGTTTGTTTCAGGCAATAGCGGGCCATCACTTCCAACGCGCGCTGTCCTAATGCAGAACAATTCGTCGAGACCAGAACGTGGGCGTCGCGCTCCGCGACTGCAAGTGCACTAATGAGCAACCTTTCGAAATCGTGTTGGACCTGAAAGGTCTTTCCTTCGGGAGAACGCGAAAAGGTTGGCGGATCGAGAATGATGGCATCGAATTTTTCGCCTCGCCGGGCGAGCCGCGGCAGGACGGACCGAACGTCGTCGCTAATGAACCGATGATTGATCGTTGGTAGATTGTTCAGCGCGAAGTTTTCGCGTCCACGGGCGAGATATTTTTTGGACAAGTCGATATTGAGAGTGCTCGCTCCGCTACATGCCGCATACACCGAAAACGAACAGGTATAAGCAAAACAATTTAACAGTCGCCGCGGCGAGATATGACGGACATAGCGGCGATTCTCGCGCTGGTCCAAAAACAGACCTGACGAATAGCCTGTCGCAAAGTCTATTCGGAACCTCAGATACCATTCGGTGGCGACACCCTGTAAACTCTCGCTGGGATCCCCGACAACCAGGACCGGTGGTTCGCGACGTTCGCTTCTTGTCGGAATGAATCGCGCGAAAACGCGTCGCACTGGCAAGCCAACCGAGTCGGTCCAGGCTTGGAGCTCTTCCAGCAGGCGTTCACGGGCGAACACTTTTTTGAATGAGATCAGAACGTCGCTTCCGAACCGTTCGACCCAGCCATCATCGACCGTGCAAAGTCTGTGCGAATCGGTACCCTCTGACCGGAAATCGCGGAGCAAGGCTGGATCAACCCATCCCATAGTCGTTTGTTTGTGCGCTCCAAGGGGATAGTTCGAAATCAGTATGGCGCAACGGATGGGTTGCCGGGACCCGCGGCGTTGCTACACTGCCGCGATCACTTTCGCGCCGTTGAATCCACGGCCGTGTGGCGGCGGCCTACCTATGCAACAAGTCACCGTTCGTGTTCCCGCGAGCACCTCAAACCTCGGTCCTGGTTATGATTGTCTGGGTGTGGCGCTTCGCCTTTATAACAGGGTCTCGATTGCCCGCGGGAAGCTGACTGGAGCTTCTCATCCAGCGATTGTGGCTGACGCGGCAGAACGGTTCTTCAACCAGGCCCGGCGCGGTGCGTTCTTGTTTTCGTGTTCAATTATGGAGCGCATTCCACGATGTCGCGGCTTGGGCAGCAGCGCAACGGTTCGTCTTGGAGTACTGCTCGGCCTGAACCGGCTGAGCGGCGATCCATTAGATCGACTCACCCTCTTCAGATTGTGCGCCGAATTGGAAGGGCATCCCGATAACGCTGCACCGGCCAGCTTTGGTGGCTTCACTGTGGTGCAGAGCAACGCGAGCACCTCCATTGCACATGGAAAGCGAAGTGCAGCCATTGTGCAGCGCTTCGACGTGGGGTCGCGTTTATTTTTCGTTGTTTTGGTCCCGGAACTCGAAATCGAAACCGCGCGCGCGCGCAGTATTTTACCATCGAAAATTTCGCGCGTTGCCGCGGTAGAAAACTGTGCGAACGCATCTGCCATTACCGCGGCGTTTGCCTCGCGGGATTATGAAAAAATGCGCGGCACTTTTTCCGATAATCTTCACCAGCCATTTCGCGCGAAACTGATCCAGTTTCTTCCGCGCGTGATCGCGGCCGCTGAGAGAGCTGGTGCGCTTGGTGCGTATCTTAGTGGAAGTGGGTCCGCGGTGGCAGCTGTCACCCTGGACGCGCCGAAAAAAGTCGCCGCCGCCATGGTTCGCACTGCGAGTGTGCCGGCACGCACGATAATCACCCACGCCGATAATCGCGGCGCGCAAATATCCAGCACTGATCACTGATCACGATTCCGTCATGGGCCGCCGG
>JBLMXH010000284.1:0-3212 GCA_050257685.1 Nitrospirota bacterium | reverse complement strand
CTGCGCTGGTGAATCCGCCCAGCACACCGATTTTCCCTGTGCCGAAACTGAAGCGCGCATTGCCGGCTTGGGTTCTGGCGAAATAATACGCCACTGCCGTAATCAGAAACGCAAGGACATGAGTGCTCATGTGCCAGCCATCGGCCAGCAATGCCATCGAATGCGACATCAAACCGGCGATGATCTCGACGACCATCATGGCGGCAGTAACACCGATCACAACGCGCGTGCGCCGTTCCGCGTGAGAGAAGTCCGGAACGAAATCGTGTCTCTTGCTAAACCGGGAATGATCGGTTCTATGCATCGAGCAAAGTTATCTCGACTAACAAAATTTTTCCTTAGAAATCGAGACCCTAAAGAATTTAGACGGCCAACACGAAGGCTACGGGCGGCTCAATTCGCCGGTAGACGAGCCTCGGTCGCGCCGGCCGTATTTCAACATCCTGAGAAGCGACACAAGAATCAGCAATCCACCGAAAGTGCAGACGATTGCGGCACCCGAAGGCAAGTCCCACCAGAAAGAAAAAAACAGTCCGGCGATTCCGCCAATGAGCGCGATGAACCAACCGATCAGCAAACGATTCAATGTCCGATCGGCCAGATTGATCCCGCAAACGGCGGGAACAATCAGATAACTGAAGACGAGCAACACGCCTGCGATCCGCACAAAGCTTGTCACTACCAGGCCAAAAAGTGCGTAGAACAGGAAATCCCACCAACGCACCCGCAACCCTTTCTGATAGGCGTTATCGCGATCGAACGAGACAAGGAAGAAATTTCTTCGGAAAACGAAATGAATTACACCTACTGCTGCGAAAAGCGCGAAGCGCTCCCAAACTTCCCGCGGCGTGACCAGCAGGATATTTCCCACCAGCATATTCTTGATCTCTTCGTCGCCTTCTGCCGCCCGACTGAGTAACAAGACCGCTGCCGCCGCAGCAACAACGTAGGCAATTCCGATAACTGCTTCCTGGGGAATCTGGCTTGCGCGTCTTCCAGTCACCGAAAAAATAGCGGCCCCGACCAGAGTAAAGCCCAGTGCAATGAAAAAGGTTGTCCAACTTTCCAATTCGAGGCGAAACAGGATGGCAACGCAGATTCCAAGTGCAGCCATCTGCGCCATGGCGATGTCGATGAAAATGATGCCGCGCTGAACGACGTGCAGTCCAAGATAGACCAGCAACCACGGCAAAAGAACGCAGGCCACGATGGGCCAAAACATGACTTCCCACATATATCAGGTAGGGCCGGATCGCCGAGCCGGCCGTGCTTGCATTGTAATTATTCGGCGCGCCCGGCGGTCGCGCCCTGCCAAAGAATGCGATTTCATTTGAGGGCCGCCGCGAGTTTAGCGACCAGTGCATCAATCAACTTGACGTAGTTGTCGGTGCCGGGCAGTCCGCCCGGAAACTCCGAGAACTCGACTACCTTCGCACCGGTCGCGCTGGCTACTTTTTCGGCGATGCGCCGATCATGGAAAGGTTCGACGATGATCGCCTTAATGTGTTGCGTTCTCATTTGCGCGATCACTTCCGCAAGATGCGAAGGCGACGGTGGAATTCCCGGCTTTGGTTCAAGAAAGATATCGATATTCAACCCGAAGCGGTGCGCGAAGTATGGCCATGAATCGTGGTACGCGACGACATGTTGATCATGAAACGGCAGCATTGTCGCGCCCCACTCCTGCAACTTCGCGTTGATGGCTTGCTCGAACTTCTTGTAGTTCGCCTCGTAAAATGCGGCGTTCGGCGGATCGAGAGCCGAAAACGATTGGGCGATGTGTTGAGCAATCGCCTTCGCAATGATTGGATCAACTGTGAAGTGCGGATTGCCCAGCGCGTGCACATCACCCGCCGCGCGCGTCACGTTGGCAGGCACGTTCATGAGGCGAATACCCTGCGACGCCTGGATTCGTCCCGGTTTGCCGATCTCGATTTTTGGGTTGCGCGCATTTTGGAGAAGCGGCGGTAACCAGCCTAACTCGAGCCCCGCGCCACCGTCGATCAACGCATCCGCGTTACGCAGCGAAACAACGAAACTTGGCCGCGCATCGACGAAGTGCGGGTCCTCAGTCGGCTTGGCCAAGACCGTGAGATTGATTTTGTCGCCGCCGATCTCGCGCGCTAGCGATCCAAAATCAGGCAAAGTCGCAACGACATTGATCTTGGCCTGCGCCGCCAAAGCACACGTAGCAATTGTCGAAAGAAGTAAAAGAATTTTTTTCATAAGTTAAAACTTGTGGGCGCCATGAGAACCGAGAATGAACTCCCATTGGAGAAAAACCGATTCTACCTCTCGTGCAGAAAGGAAAAAGTTTTCCTCCAGGAAGTCCTGGTTGTACTGCAATCGAATCTTTGAAAACTCGGTTGGATACCAGGTCAGATCAGCGCTAAGCCGCCAGCGCGATTGCCTGTCCAGGTCGTCGGTGTACATGGAATCCTGCATGTGGACATAGTCGCCGCGAATGCCGGCGGTCCATCCTTTCTTGAATCCCCACAGTAACTGCGAATAAAGCCCCCAGTCGTGAAATGTTTCTGCGACCGGAAAAGAATCATTGGCGCCATGACCAGCTTCGTAACGGCGATACATGGCTTCCGTCTGCCACTTTACAAAAGGGAACCCCCCTTCAGCATGGGAGCTTTTCCACTTGTAAAGTAGGTCCGCTCCGTAAATCTGGGTTCGCGAATTTGCACCGGTCTCGTTTGAACCAAAGGCGCCCGAAACTCCGGCGAGGACGGTCTGGGTGTCGCTGAGGTCAAAAGAATTTTCGAAGCGTGGTATCCAGACGAAATCCTGCAGGCCACGCGCCTCGCGATCGGTCGTAATGCGATCGAAAAACATTCCGTTATCACCGGGATTCCGAAACGAAAACCCCGACTCACCGCGTCCGTTTTGCGATGCAAAGACCAATTGCGAATACCAAGGCAGCGGGAGCGTCCACGAAGCTTGCGCGCCGACACCACGCAATCCATCAGGGCCGAGGAATAGCCCGTTAACGAGAGGCGTGTCTGCAAAATCCCAGGTGTGTGGATGCGTCGGGTTCAACCGGCCGAAATCGGCGAGGAACTGTCCGCCTTTGAGCTGCAGATTGTACGGCAGGCTCGAGGTTTGCAGGAAGGCTTCCTCGAGTTCGACTTCGGTCTGGTTGTCGTTGTCCAGCAGGAAAACAATGTTCGCAAACCCTTGAAAGTAAGGATCGACCGCGCCGTCAA
>JBLMXH010000283.1:0-16971 GCA_050257685.1 Nitrospirota bacterium | reverse complement strand
CTGACGACAAGTACAAGGAAAAATTAGTCGAATGTGCGAACTGGCTGGTGAACAAGCTCAACCGAATCGGTCTACAAGCGCAGCTTGTTCCGACGAAACGCCATCCCATTGTCTGGGCGCGAAATGAACATAAATCCGGGCGTCCGACTGTTTTAATTTATGGCCATTACGATGTGCAACCGCCGGAGCCTCTGGAACTTTGGGATTCACCACCGTTCGAGCCTGTCTTGAAGGACGGCTACGTGTTTGCTCGCGGCTCGACCGACAATAAAGGCCAAATCCTCGCGCACATCCTCGGGATTCAGGAAACGATCGAGGAGAATCGAGAGCTGCCGGTGAATTTGCATTTGGTGATTGAAGGCGAGGAGGAAATCGGCAGTGGCAATCTGGGACCTTTTCTCCGTGAAAACCGCGACGCACTGAAATGTGATGTGGCAGTTATTTCCGATACCGGGATGATCGCACGCGGCATGCCGACGCTGAGTTATGGCTTGCGCGGCGTCACCGCTCTCGAAGTCAAACTGACCGGTCCGAAAATGGATTTGCACTCCGGCGTGTTTGGCGGGGCTGTCGCAAACCCAATCACCGCGCTGGCGCAATTACTTGCTACGCTTCACGACCGCGATGGTCGCGTGGCGATTGCCGGATTTTATGATCCAGTCAAACCGCTCGAAGAGTGGGAGCGGACAGCCTGGCGCAAACTTCCGGTCGACGGTGACAAACTGATTCGCGAGGAGACAGGGGTACCCGAGCTTTTCGGCGAGGCGGGATACAACTCAGTGGAACGCATCTGGGCACGGCCGACCGCGGAAATCAATGGCATCGGCGGTGGCTATCAGGGGCAGGGGACAAAGACGGTGATTCCGAGCCACGCATTTGCGAAACTAACATTCCGCCTCGTTCCCGAACAGCGAGGCGATGAAATTCTGGAGCTGGCGAAAACCCATCTGGAAAAAAATCTGCCCAAAGGTGTAACAATGGAGATTACGACGGGTCACAGCGGCCCGTGGTATCTCACCGATCCGCACTCCTCGATGGGCGAAGCGGCGCAACGTGCGTTACGCAAAGCTTTCGACCGCGACGCTGCGCTTATCCGCGAGGGCGGCAGTATCCCGATCGTCTCGGAATTCCGCGAAATTCTCGGGATCGAAACGCTGCTCATGGGGCTGGCGTTGCCCGATTGCCGCGCGCACTCGCCTAACGAAAATTTTCCGCTCGAGAATTTCGAAGGCGGAATTCGTTTGAACAAGGCAATCCTCCGGGAGCTCGCGTCTTCGTAATCGATGTGCCCTGCGCTGGTTGCAGCGCATCCAACCGCACTGCTGGATTCGAATCTCCGCTGAGGACACCGGACCCTGCAGTGTCGAGTTATGAAATGGCTTCTGATTGCGGTGATGTTTTTCGGAGCAGTTGATGTCGCGTTTTCAGCCGAAGAATCGTTAGGGACGAGGATCAAAAAAGTTTTGCAGCCCGATCCGACGCCCTCCCGCAAACATCGAAAGCACTCGACGAAAAAAGCGACGCCGACGCCTACACCTTCTTCCAAACGAAAGAAAGCTTCGCCGACTCCCTCGCCAACCCCCACGCCGAAGAGCAAATCAAAGCGAAAAAAAACAAGTCCGACGCCGACACCTGAGGCCGGAGAAACTCCAGCCGCGACACCAGCGGAAACGCCAGCGCCTTCAATGGCCGATCGTGGTACGGGGAAGAAAGGCTGGCCGAACGTGAGTCTTTCGCCGGATCAAATCGAGGGATATGAAACTGATCCGGCAAAAGTTCGCGACATTCTCGATGCCGGGCTGGCGCTGACGAAACAAAATCTCGGTTACACCTACGGCTCTGCCGATCCGGCAAACGGCGGCATGGATTGTTCCGGCTTCATTTATTACGTACTAAAGGAAAAGGGCTTTCCCGATGTGCCGCGCGATTCCAGTCAGCAATATGTTTGGGTTCGAAAGGCTGGAAATTTCAAGGCAGTCGTGAGCCGAAACGAAGACTCATTCGAGTTCGATGATCTTCAGCCCGGCGACCTTCTTTTCTGGCGCGGCACTTACAACATCGACCGCGATCCGCCGATCACCCACACGATGATCTATCTCGGCCGCGAAAAACGAACGAACAAGCGTGTGATGGTCGGATCGAGCGACGGCCGGACATACGATGGCAAACAACGCTGGGGCGTCAGTGTTTTTGATTTCAAAATGCCGCCGCCACCGCAGAGCGGGGACGCGAAAATCAGCCCGGTTTTTGTCGGCTACGGGCGGATTCCAGGCCTGCCAACGGAATAAGGCTACTGATCACCGACCGTTTGCACAGCAGTTGGAGACGGTTGGAGTTGCGTTGCGAATACCGACTTAACGGGAGCATCATGAACCCGGCGCTCGTACGCGAACACCGCGATTATGATCAAAATGAAGATGATGATAAGCACTACACGTTGTTCGTTCGCAGAGAGTTCGATAATTCCAAACAGGCGTTTCATTTTATTGTGGCGTAACTCTGTATCTGCGGGCTTCCGCGACATGGTTTACTCGCTCCTACTCCAGAAATTGTCATTCTGAGCCAAGCGAAGAATCTCAGTTCCTTTTTTAGAAGCCGAGCGGACTAATAGCCAGAGACGTTTCTTCACTCAACATGAGAGAATTACCTGTTTCACGTAAGGAATTGGATCTTTCATTCCGGCTTCGCGAAAGCCTTTGAGCCGCAGGAGACAGGAATCGCATTCACCGCAGGCGAGACCTTCGGTGGTGGGATCGTAGCAACTGTGGGTAAACGAAAAATCGACACCCAACTCGGTCCCTTTGCGGATGATATCGGCTTTTGGAAATTTGATCAGCGGAGTGTGAATTTGGAACGGTTGGCCTTTGGCGCCGGCTTTGGTTCCGAGATTGGCCAAATGCTCGAATGCTTCGATAAATTCCGGTCGGCAATCGGGGTAGCCGCTGTAGTCGATGGCGTTTACGCCGATAAAAATGTCGTTGGCCGGAATCACTTCTGCCCACGCCAGCGCGTACGCGAGGAAGATGGTGTTGCGTGCAGGGACGTATGTGACTGGAATTCCGTGCGCGATTTCTGTTTCGGAACGCTGCTTCGGCACGGCAAGATCATCCGTGAGCGCAGAGCCGCCGAAGACGCGCAGGTCGATTTTTGCGATGCGATGCTCTTTTACACCTAACGAGCCGGCAACACGTCGCGCGGCTTCTGTTTCGATGTGGTGACGCTGGCCGTAGTCAAAGGAGAAGGCGTATGTTTCGTAGCCTTCTGCGATTGCGATTGCCAACGTGGTCGTCGAATCGATCCCCCCGCTTAATAGAACGACTGCGCGTTTCATTTCGTAATTGGCTTAAGAGCTTACACAACGGCCACAACGGCCACAACGGACACCAAGACGTCTCAATTGTACTTGCGTTGTGACCGTTGTGGTCTTTGTGCGAGCCCTCTTCAAATCCGTTTGACGGCGTACTCGGCGCGCACAGTCAGCGCGATTCCGCCGCGTGCGGAGAATTGCGCCGTCACGATCGCTTCGCGCGGGGCGCACGCTTTGACGAAATCGTCAAGGATGTGGTTCGTGACGGCTTCGTTGAATGCGCGCTCGTTACGGTAAGACGCGAGATAGAATTTCAGCGACTTGCTTTCGACGCACAGCCGGTCAGGCACGTAATCGATATCGATCCGGGCAAAATCGGGCTGACCGGTTACCGGACAAACCGAAGTGAAATCATCTGTTTCAAAATGAATGCGGTAATTCCGGTTTGGAGCAGGATTTGGGAACGTCTCCAGACGCGCTTCGGCAGGCGAAGCTGGAATTTTAGCGTCGCTGTGTCCGAGTAATTTAAATTCGCCTGCGCGTTTTGGTTTTGCCACGGCGACAGATTAAATGTCCCTCACATCGCGTTCAAACATGTTCCATGGTAGGGACGCTCGGCGCGCCTGGCGGTCGCGCCGTACTATAGACGCGCCGTGCAGGCGCTTCTGGAGTGGGTCCCTGCTATCCTCGCTGGAATGCACGCAGATCGTCGGCCACGTCCGGATATTTCGCCGCTAGCGCTTCGACATCCCCGATTTCAACGTCAACTTTCTCTACGCCGGGCCATTCTGTGCTCCCGCCGAGGAACCAGCGCCGTTGACCAATGACACGTGCGGTGTGGAACGTATTCCCCGGGATCAAAAGCTGCACCCGTTGGCCGGCACCGAGATCTGGACCGACTATGACGTGCTCGCTTGTGCCGTTTTCATGCAGCATAAGAACTTCAATCGGATCGCCCAGGTAACGATGATAAAGCTGATCGTTGCGAATCCGATGCAGCCGCACCGGCGCGGCCGGGGTGACCATGAAATAGAGAGCGGAGCCCGCTGGCCGGCCGTCAAGAAATGGAACCGGCAGCCCGCCTGGCGCAATTCGTTGATTGCTGATAAACGTGACGCGCACGAAACCGCAGGTGGCATGAGGTTCGAGTTTGAGCAGTGCTCGCACTTCGTCTGCGCTCAAATCATTGCTCATCGAGTTTGAACATCCAACGTCGAAGGCCGAACGTCCAACTCCGAAAGGATTCGCAAGCAGGTACCGGATTGGCACATGGACATCGAACCTGAAATTTCAAACACCAAAAATCGAACAGACGTGATCGATATGATCGCCCACGACCCGAAAACTGGCGAGACGGTTCTGGTGATGAATGAGTCTAACGAGTGGGACGGCTCCGATGACCAACTGTTTTCGCTGCAGGAGCGGTTCAATGCTTATACTTCATTTTTGCTCGACGGCGAAATGGCGGAGGCACATCCGGAGCTCGCCGGTAAACCAGCCCGAATCGAACTGCGTTGCGCGCACATGCCGGACACGCGAACACTCGGGTTGCTGGGCCTGGTTCACGACCAGCTCGCGTTTCAAGAAATTAAGATGGAAGTGGTCATACAAAATGACGAGGCCGGAACGTCGGATGACGAAGAAATGACGAAGTCCAATTGACGAACTGAGATTTGTGTCATTCGGAGCGAAGTCGAGGAACCCCGTTGTATGACCTCACGGTTGCGCGGCGGGAACCTTCGACTCCGCTTCGCTCCGCTCAGGACGACGGCGCCTCAATGCTTCGTCGTCTCCATTCGCGCGAAGAAATCGTCGAACAAGGAATCGTAGATTCGGCTGCGCTCGGGATGATATTGCACAGCGAGTCCGAACGGGTACTTGCGCAGACGCACCTGCTCGATGATGCCATCGTGGGCGGCCCATGCTTCCACCTCCAGGTCATCCCCTAACTTCTCGATCGCCTGGTGATGCGCGCTGTTCACCTTTGGAAAACGATGCGATGCCTTACGGGCATTGCGCAAAGGCTGAACGTCACGGTGCTTTTGGTCGGGGAGATTGTGTCCGTCGATGTGGAGCTTAAGCGTGCCGCGGAGAGCGACGTTAAAGACCTGAAGACCTTTACAAATCGCCAGAATCGGCAACCCGCGAGAAAGCGCATCCTGGACAGCATGAAACTCCCAGCGATCGCGCTCCGGGTCGATGTGTTTGTCCAAGACAGAAGGGTCGGGAACGTCCTGGCTCAAAAACTCCGGCGAAATATCGGAACCGCCTGAAAGTAAAAGGCCGTCCATCTTTTCGAGTGGAACGTTTCGAGTACGCGCGTTCCAAATTTTAATGTCAGGATGTTTCGCAAAAATTGTGCGAAAGCCCTTAGCGTCCTTTTGTCGGATCCAGGTAGCCAGATTTGGCATTGGGCGAATTTGCGACTTGCCAATGGCCATGTAAAGAGCACTTCGATGTTGAGCGTGAATATACCCAACGGATTACACGAGGAACTGGAAGCCCTGGCTATCAGAAACAAAGCTCGGGCCATCGCAGTAGCACTGCACGATGTCGAGACCGGGTTCCGATTTTCGTTGCGCGGCGACCGGTGGTTCCATGCTGCGAGCACGATCAAAGTAGCGGTGCTGCTTGCCGTATTTCGAGCTGCAGATGAACGCCGGTTTCACCTTGATGACTCCTTGCATGTGCGAAACCGTTTCTTCAGTGCAGCCGACGGATCGCTTTTTCGCCTCAGTCAGGATCGCGACGCGACGCCGGAGCTGTATGCGGCCATTGGACGGACGGCGAAAGTCTCGTCGCTTGCGCATGCAATGATTTGCGGAAGCAGCAATCTGGCGACCAATTTACTGCTCGAGTTTGTTGGCGTCGAATATGCGCGAACGGTTCTGCAGGAAGCGCAAGTGGACGGGGTCGAGCTGCGGCGAGGCGTAGAAGATCATGCTGCGCACGAGCGCGGGATAAACAACGAAGCGACCGCTGACGGGTTGTTGAGTTTGCTGTCGGCAATCCGCGGCGACTTTCTTACATCTGGAAGCAAAGGTGAGGTGATTCGCATTCTGCTGGAGCAACGATTCAACGCAATGATACCCGCGGGGCTACCGGCGCATGCCACAGTCGCGCATAAGACCGGCGAGATTTCGACCGCCTGCCATGATATTGGGATCGTCTATTTGCCCGAACGCGAACCTTACATCGCCGCCATTCTGACTGAATTCGATCCGGACAGAGAAGGGCGGCGCGAAACGGTCGCCGCGATTTCCGAAGCCATTTATCGATCGCTACTGCAAACGGAGCCTAAGCGAAATGAAGGCTGAGTTTCTGCGGCCGATTGACGGAATGCATTTGGCCGCAGAGTATCGCGCGCTGTTGCGGCCGGGCGAAAGCGAAGCTGATTCTAACGGCGCTGTCCATCATCTGCCCCGTTTCTTTTATGAGATTGGCAGCTGGGAGGAAGCGCATGAAATTCGGCTCGCGCCACATTTCACGCTCGCGGAATTAATGCTCGTCGACTGCCGCGAAGCGAGGCTGCTTCTAAGCCAGTTTCCTCATTATGTGCCGTGCGCAATCGTTTTGCTTGCCAGATTCCTGGAGGATTTCCGGCGCGAAGTCGACGCGCCAGTATTCATCAGCGCGAACGGCGGTTACCGCTCGCCGGCGCACCAAATTGGCGGCGCCAAAAGCATTCATGCGTGGGGTACAGCCGCAAATATCTACCGGGTCGGCGACACCTTTCTTTCCGATGCAAAGTCCATTGGGAAATATCGCACCGCGGCGGCATCGCTCAGCCCGGCTGTCTTTGTTCGATCATTTGGACGGGAAGAAGGACAGACCAGCGACCACCTCCATGTCGATTTAGGATACGCGAGCTTAACTCCCCGCGAATGTAGCGAAGCGAGTTAGGCTCGGATTGAGCAGATGAAGGACCGCCGAACAGAACGCGACTTGCGTCATATTCACTTTGCTGCGCCTGGCGCAACGCCGCCCTGCGCAGTGATCGGGTTGGAAGCGGAGTTTAATCTTTTCGTTAACGGCCGCAGACGGCGACCCGAAAAAATTTTCGGTGATCCCAGCCGCCTAGTGCGACGTCGGATGATTCCGCGGACCGGTAAATCGTTTCAATTGCCCGCAGGCGGCGCGATTTATTTCGATACCGGCGTAATAGAAGTCGCCACACCGATAATTGAACTCGAACGCGGCTGTTGCTATCGCGCGACACGTTTGTTATGGGAGCAGATCCGCTATTTGCGACGGGAACTGGATCACTGGGCCAAGCGGCACAAGTGCCACAGCGCGCTCCAAGGCTTCAGCACGCATTACAATTTTTCTTTTCCGAGCGCGCGAAAATCAAAGGTTCGAAATTCCACGAAGCTCGCGTATCTGCTGGCACACGTCCTGCCGGTGCCGGTGATTTTGTTGGCAGCGAACCGGCAGAGCAGTGCAGTCGGTGTGCGTCCACGCGGAAACCGGATCGAAGTCACAGTTGATTTCACGCCGGACCCGGCGTTGATGCTGGCGACGTGTGCGTTCATTGCAGGCGTGATGGAGACCGTGCTCCGTTGGGAAAATTTTGGCCTTAGACAATTGGGACGGCATGGGCTCCCTCGCATTACGCGATTTCGTCTACGGAAGCATTCGTCGCGACGCGGTTGGCGAGTTACGTCTGATTCGTTAGGCCGAAACCCATTTGTGTCGAGCATCAATGAGCCGCTTTGGAAGTTGCGTGATGGCCGTACCCTGAGCATGCGTGCGATTGCAGCTGAAACCTTGCGGCCGTTCCGCCGGCAAGTTCGAAAGATTAGTGATGCGAGCACACTGGAGCACATCTCTGCGGTATTCGCCGGAGATGCGCGCTCACTTCTCGATTTCGAGAAGCGGCCCGACGCCTATGACGACGTTGGGCACGGAATTGATTGGGGTCGCCGCCGAATGCGCCACTGGCCTCGGTCCAAGTACGAAAAGGTTATCCATCGCGTCATCGCGAGGGAACCGATGCGTATCGGACAGAAGAGCTATCGGGTAGATCGCATGAACGGCTGGTACGAGATCGAATTTCGCGAAGTGGGAACCAAGCGTCGCCGCAGATTTAATCTCGATGAACTTGTGAGAATGGCAGCCGCAAAGCCGCGGGCTTCAGTTATCCGCCCCAAGTCAAAGCCACCCAAAACGCGGCGACGAACCTGATTCGGCGCCGTGTTGTAAAGCGTTTGTGTCAGCCCCGAACGCTTTCAGGGTTCAGAAAACGCCCTGCAACTCTACTAGTTCAGCTCGGTGTGCCGCCGTGAAGAATTGGCTCCGTGGCGATCTCATCCGGCGTAAGCTGAGATTGCAGATGCGTGCGGTATTTGTAAAAGCAGGCGACGATGGTGAAAACGACCGCGGCTCCGAACATCAACCAACCGAAGAATGTGAAATACCCGTAAGGACTAAGTTTGAAGCCGAACGTCAAGATCAAATAGTTCACACCAGCCACAAAGAGTTCGCCCGAGGCGACCGTGAGAAGCCATAAGGCCATGACCGAGCTTTTCATCGAATTCGGCGCCTGCGTATAGGCAAATTCCAATCCAGTAATTGAGACCATTGCTTCGCCAAGCGTGAGGACGGCATAAGCGAGAAGCTGCCAGTTGATGCTCGGTTTCAATCCAGAATCGATCTGGCTCTGAATCCACACGATCACCACGAATGAGAGCGCGGTAATAAAAAGTCCGATGCCTATTTTGCGCAGCGGCGTGAGCGGAAAAACTCTGTCGATTGCCGGATAGATCGCGTAATTGACGATTGGAATAAAGATCAAGATCAGAATTGGATTCGCGGTCTGGACCTGCGCCGCGATCAAATCCATGCCGAACCAATGCAGGTTCATCTTCTCCGCCTGCAAGGTCCATTCTGCGCCGTTGCTCATTCCCCAGAGGCCCCAGAAAAACAGAATGAAAAAGAAAACCATTGCGATTCGGCCGAGCGTGAGGAGTCCTTCTTTGCTGAATGTCTCTTTCAGATAACCGAGGCCGGCCGGAGGCACGTGCACCATTTTGTTGCGGCCGCCCCAAAAGAACAAAGTCGCGATCACCATCGCTATGCCGGGAACTCCAAATGCCCAACCGGGTCCCCATCTCGAATTCGAAAGTAGCCAGGGACAAAGGAGTGAAGAGATGAACGAACCAGCGTTGATTGAAAAATAGAACCAACCAAACATTTTTGAGAGCAAATGCTTGTTGGATTCGCCGAACTGATCGCCGACGTTGGCCGAAACGCACGGCTTGATTCCGCCGGCTCCAAGGCAGATCAGGATTAAGCCGACCAGCAGCATTACCCGTTGACCGATGGCGATTCCCCAGGATGTGCCCATACAGGCGAGCGTCAGATTTCCCAGGCAGTAAACAATCGACAAAGAAAGGATCGTCCAATATTTGCCGAGAAAGCCGTCGGCAAGAATTGCGCCGAGAACTGGCAGAAGATAAACGCCAAACACGAACAAGTGCGTGTACATGTAGGATTCGTTGTCATTCATCGGGGCCAGCACACCCGATCGATCCAAAATGTAACGGGCCATGAAAACGGTCAGGATCGATTTCATCCCGTAGTAGGAGAAACGCTCTGCCGCTTCGTTGCCGATGATGTAGGGAACACCCGGCGGCATCCCCTTTAAGTTCGGCGGGGACCTCATATACTTGTCTCTAGCCATCTGATCTCCTTTGCCTAACGAGATTCGTTCGGAGATTCAGCCCGTTGAGGACGCGAGGACGACTCGTAAGAATTCTTCTGTGGCGCTTCCGACCATTCTCTTGCCGGATCGGGCTGCTCACGCTGCACCTCCGGCATCTGACCGATAGGATGTTTCTCGCAGGACGTGGAGAACAAGGCCATGGCAAAGAAAATGGCGAGGATGCCCTGACGAACTAAAGAAGCCATAATGCGCTGGCACAGTTATCAGTCTCTCGTCGTGCGCGCAAGACCAAAGCGCATTGGTAGCACAGGCATCCTGCCTGTGGGGCCGGTGGGCTTCCAGCCTGCCGAGGGTTTGCGACGACGTGTTCAGGCGAGAAGTCCAAACCCTCCGACAGGCAGGATGCCTGTGCTACTCGCGTCAAATCATTCGATGACGATTACGAGCACGAGCAGAAGTAAGCGGCAGCGAAACAAGAGTTATTATTGAAAGGTGCCGCCGCAGGATTACTATCACACGCGGTGGGCCGGACAGAAAGACTCAGCGCATGGAACGAAGTGTTCGCTCTCGTTCTGCTTTTTGCCGGCACGTTATTATTTTTCGCGCTGATTTCGTACACGCCCAAGGACATACCATCCTGGCTCTGGTTTAGTCACGTTTCACCGGCGAATCATCCTGCCCAAAATTTTATCGGGCCGCTCGGAGCGATTGCTGCAGGCATTTGCTATCAGCTTATTGGCGTTTTCGCTTCCTTATTATTGGCTGCAGTTCTGCTCGGATTTGGGGCAGCGAAATTGTTTTACCCGCGATTGCGTGTCGTGCTCCGAATCCCGTGGATCGTTCTGTTTCTCGTGTCAGGGGCATGCCTCGACCAGGCGTGGGGCATCAGCTACTTGCTTGGAAGGAAAGTCCCGGTGGACATTCAAGGACCGGGCGGTCTCATCGGTTATCGTTTATCGGATGAACATCGCGGGCTGCTTCCTGCTGCTCTCGGACCGGTCGGTTCGGTTCTTCTCGTCGTCGCAGTTTATTTGACCACACTGATTTTAGTTACGGGCCTGCGTCCGATTCATCTTGTTCGCGAGATGGTCAATCTCGCGCGGCGAAGCGTGGCGAAAATGGCCGAATGGCGAGTTCGCCGCAGAATTCGGAAGTCGGATCTCAGGGAAAAACTGAAAACTCAAAAGGAACGCCGCGCTCTCGAAGCGCTACAGAAGCACCTGAAAAAGAAAGGCGTCCCTGTACCCGAGGCTGTGCCGGCGATGATGCCGGAGGAACTTTCAAACCGGCCGGCACCGAAGGTCGTTGATACCACGGTTCCTTCGAATGAACCGGTACTAGCGCGGCGCAGACCTTCTCTAGCCGAGTTGCGCGCAAGCGAAGAAAAATCGAAGACCGTTGCCAGCCCAACGAGTGCCATCTCCAGCTGGGAAGATTACATCTTGCCCGGAATTGATCTGCTCGAGGAGCACAGTGTTGACGCGCGTACGGCCACCGATCCTTCCGAACTACAAGAAGTCCAGCAAGTTCTCATCGACACGTTGGCCCAATTTGGAATCGCTGTAGGCCCTGGTGACATCACAAAGGGTCCCACCATCACACGCTATGAGGTTTATCCCGCCAAAGGCGTGCGCGTGGACAAGATCGTGAGTCTCGAGCGCGACCTCGCCCGAGCTACGCGCGCAGAGCGAATTAACATCCTCGCCCCTATTCCCGGCAAAGACACTGTTGGAATCGAGCTCGCCAATACGCGGAAGGTAACCGTGAAACTGCGTGAGCTCTTCCAATCGTCGGATTGGGAGTCGGCGAAGGAGCACGCAAAAATTCCGCTCGCTCTCGGCAAAGACGTTTACGGCAAGACAATCATTGCCGATCTCGCGCAGATGCCGCACTTGCTCGTCGCCGGTACCACTGGCAGCGGGAAGAGCGTTTGTATCAACGCGCTGATTGCCAGCATGCTCTTTCGCTTCAGCCCCGAAGAGATGCGCTTCGTGATCATCGATCCAAAAATGGTGGAGCTGCAGGGG
The DNA here is from genome assembly GCA_050257685.1 of Nitrospirota bacterium. GTDB lineage: Bacteria > Verrucomicrobiota > Verrucomicrobiia > Chthoniobacterales > UBA10450 > Udaeobacter. The sequence continues at coordinate 4,973 of JBLMXH010000283.1, read as the reverse complement.
TATCAATCGCTGCCCCATCTTGCATTCCCGATCGTGACGGATCCGAAAAAAGTTTTGTTAGCGTTGCGGTGGGTGATTGATGAAATGGAGCGGCGCTACAGAATGTTTGCCCGGGTAGGCGTCAGGAACATTGTGGGGTTTAATGCGCGGCCGAAAAAGAAAACACAGAAAGAACTCGATGCTGAGGGACCAGAGTCCGGTGTGTCACTGGATCCCGCGCACAAATCCGGTGAAGTTGCAAACACTACAGCGATCAAAGTCCCCCGCGACGGCGAACAGGCAGTTCCGGACAGAATTCCGTATGTCGTTGTGATTATCGATGAGCTTGCTGATCTCATGCAAACAGCGCCCGCGGATGTAGAGAACGCCATCGCCCGCATTACGCAGATGGCGCGTGCAGCTGGGATGCACGTGATCGTGGCAACGCAAACACCGCGCGCGGATGTGATCACCGGGGTTATCAAAGCAAATATTCCCAGTCGCATCGCCTTCCAGGTCGCGAGCAAAATTGACAGCCGAGTCATTCTCGACGAAAACGGCGCCGAGCGTTTACTCGGTCAGGGCGACATGCTTTATCTACCGCCGAGCGCTTCGCGACTTATCCGCGCCCAAGGCGTTCTCGTTACGGATAATGAGATTCATCGCCTGGTAGAATTTGTCTCGGAACAGAGCCCTCCCGCATTCGATACGGCCATGCATGAGAAGCTCCAATCCACTAGTGCACCGGAGGAAGAAGTGACGGCCGAAGATGAAGAACTGGTTGAGAAATGCATCGAGATTATTCGGCAGGAAAAACGCGCGTCCACTTCGTTGCTGCAACGCAGGTTAAGACTTGGTTACACACGCGCGGCGCGAATCGTTGATATTCTGGAGCAGCGCGGTATTTTGGGTCCCGGCGAGGGCGCCAAACCACGCGAGATTTTGGTCGATTTGGATGCGGCCGTTTAGCCGGCTTTCCGCTAATGACAATAGAGGGCCTCGGTAAGAAATTTCAGGAAGCACGAATAGCGAGAAATCTCACGCTCGACGAAGCCGCGCGCATGACGAAAATTCGCCCGCAGCGGCTTGCGGAAATTGAGGCGGACGATTTTTCACAGTTCCCGAGTCTGGCGTACGCGAAAGGTTTCCTGCTTATTTACGGGAAATTCCTCGATGTTGATGTGACACCTTATCTCGATGCGTTTGAGGATTCCGAGAGTGTGACCGTGGACGGCTACTCGTACCTTCAAGAGAACGAGCGCGCCAAGCCGGTCTCCGCGCCGGTCACTCGGCGCCGTCCCGTTGCTACCGGCGGTGGCGGGACGAATCGCGTCTCGCCAATGCCGCTCATCGTCGGGATCGTCGTTTTAGTGCTCGGCTTCCTTGGGATGAAATTTCTACTTAATGTGCAACGGCTCGCGCCTGGGAAAGGAAGCTCGAGCGCGCAAACGTCTGCAACTGCGACACCTGCGGTTGCCGCGAGTGGCTCGAGCCCTTCAGCAGCGCCAAACATTGGAGCTGCTGCTACGAGTGCGCCGGTCGCTTCGGCTGCCGCGACAGTCGGGCCGCCGGAAACGCGCAAGGCTTTGGCTGCGAACTCCACAGCGCCAGCTGAGCCGGAAGTGCGTAAAGCGAAGCCGGTTACCAAAGAGGAACTCGCGCAGGCCCGAGAAGGAACCAATTCGCCGGCACCGGAGTCAGGTGACCAAAATCGAGTCGCCATCCAGCCGCTCAAAAGAACGTACGTTAGGGTAACGCTCGGCGACGAAGGAAAGGCTGCGTTCGAACGATGGGTCTCGCCGTCTGATGGCCCGGTTGAATTTAAGGGTAAACACGTATCCATTCGCGTCCTCGATCCTGAAGCGGTCAAGATCACCAAAAACGGGCAGGAACTGCAGCAAAACGACCAGGACGTAACGGTCAATTAGAGGAGCCGGAAAGAAAACGTCCAACGCTCAACGTCCAACATCCAACGCCCAACCGAGGAATTCTGCGTGGACGTTCGTTGCCGGACGCTTTCTCGGACTCGAAATGAACAAAGCCACAGTCGCTTCAAAAAAACCGAAGATCGGCATGATCAGCCTCGGGTGCGCCAAAAATCTCGTCGACGCGGAAATTATGCTAGGAAGCGTTTTGCAGCACGGGATGGAAATCACGTCGCGTGCTGAGGAGGCCGATGTGCTCGTGGTTAACACTTGCGCCTTTATCGATTCGGCCAAGGAAGAATCAATCGAAGCGATTTTGGAGGCGCATCAGCAGCGCGGGCTAAACAAACGACCGGATCAAAAATTGATCGTAAGCGGCTGCATGTCGCAGCGCTTTGCGAAAGAACTGTACAATGAATTGCCTGAGGTGGACGCATTTATTGGGCTCGATCAGGTCACACAGCTTGGCGAGGTTGTGGAGAAAGTTTTAAGCAAACGTCCAACGCCGAACGCTCAACGCTCAACGCCCAATGCAAACAGTTCGGCGTTGGACGTTGGGCGTCGGACGTTGGGCGTTCACTCCGAGAATCTGGATTTTGGGTTCACTAAGTCGCGGCCAACGTACATTCCCGATTACGACACACCGCGTTTCAGACTTACTCCGGCGCATTCCGCTTACGTCAAAATCGCGGAGGGCTGCAATCATCCATGCAGTTTTTGCGTGATCCCACAAATGCGCGGCAAGCATCGGAGCCGAAGACCGGAATCGGTGTTGGCGGAAATCCGGTCGCTTGTCAGCGAAGGCGTGCGCGAAATCAATTTGATCAGTCAGGACACTACCTACTACGGAATGGATCTGTGGGACACCAAAGCGGGACCACGGCAACTGGTGGATTCTAGGCGCGGACCGACGCTCATTTCACTGCTGCGTGAGATTCAGCAGATCGAAGGCGAATTCTGGGTGCGCCTGCTTTACACGCATCCGGCGCATTGGAGTGATGAACTGATTGCCGCCATCGCTGAATGCGACAAAGTTGCGCGCTACATCGACATCCCGCTACAGCACATTGACGAATCGATGCTCGGGCGGATGCGACGTGAAACATCGCGCGCGCATATCGAAGATTTAGTTCAAAAACTGCGCGATGGAATTCCGGGAGTAACACTGCGCACTACTTTCATTGTCGGATTCCCCGGCGAAACCGATGCAGAATTCGAGACGTTGTTGGATTTTATTCGCCGCAGTCGGTTCGAACGTCTTGGGATATTCAGATACTCGCGCGAAGAGGGATCTCGCGCCGCCAGGATGTCCGCGCAGGTCCCGGCGAAAATTAAGAACTCACGTTATCGCGCGGCGATGACGATCCAGCAATCCATCGCCGACGATCTGGCTCGTGAGAAAGTTGGCAGCGAACTGAAATTGCTTGTCGATCAGCCACTCATTGCCCGGAGCGAAGGCGATGCTCCGGACGTGGATGGGCGCGTCGTTTTGTCCGATCCTGCGCCTGTTGGCGAGTTCGTTTGGCGGACGATCACTGGCAGCCGCGGCTACGATCTGCTGGCGTGATTCACTTTTAGCCACCCTGTAGTAACGGGCTCGTGGCCGGTTTCCCAAGCATTCTATCACCTCCGCAACCTCCGCAGGGCCATGGCTACACGCGCACGTGGTCAATCTTGAGGCCCGAGATTGCTAGTGACAAACCCAGCGTTTTCTGATCAATTGTTGCAGCACTGATGGCGGAACCTGACCAACCAAAAAAAGAGACGGTTCGCATCCAATTGCCTGTTCCGCCTCCCACGAAACCGGCGGAGCCAAATCTGAAGCCGCACGAGACTGTCCGGATCCAGTTGCCGGTTCGTGAAGCCGGCGGTCCGTCTGGTCCTTCACCGCAATCTGTTTCCGAGGATATTTCGTCCACAAACTTTTTCCCAGCGCCAAAGCCCCCAACTGCATCGCGTCCGTTATCCGGTTCAGTGCGTCCTCCTCCGATTCCAACTGGTTCAGGGCCGAAACGAGAAACTGTCCGTATTCCGCTCACGGCGGAGCCATTGCGGTCGGCTCAGAAGAAGACTCAACCGCTGATCGCGATGCCTAATGTCGTTCCACAAAATCCCCCGATCGCTGTCGCGCCCGCGGAGAAAAGCTCAATGCTGCTGTACTGGATGCTTTTCGGAATTTCGGCATTGATTTTGATTATCCAGATTTGGACGTATTTTTCCTAGCTATGGAAAATTCTGAGACTATCACACTTAATGAATCGAACTTTGACCGCGCACTGACGCAGGACGACAAGCCGATGATCGTCGATTTTTGGGCGGAATGGTGCGGTCCGTGCAAAATGATAGCGCCGCTGCTGGACGAGATCGCACGTGAAAAAGCGGGCGCTGTCAAAGTAGCGAAAGTAAACGTGGACGATAATCAGAGTCTCTCGTCCAAATACAACATTCGGGCGATACCGGCGCTGCTTTTCTTTAAGAACGGCCAACTACGCGATCAAGTGGTCGGAGTGACAAGCAAAAAGGATCTGCTCAACCGGTTGGAAGCACTGACGTAGGAAATTTCGCCGACTTGAGAATTTCCAGTGACTAGTGATCGGTGACAGGTGACGGGACACCGGCATCGTTCTCTTGTCACTCGTACAGAACGACACAAAGTTATGCGCCCGGCGGGGGTCGAACCCACAACCTTTGGCTCCGGAGGCCAACGCTCTATCCAGTTGAGCTACGAGCGCAACAAGAACGGCAATTAGCCACACATCGGACGGATTTTCACAGATTTTCTGAAGTTGTCGTATTCGCGGTGGTGTTTCGTGCTCGCGCTCAGATGATCCAGCCATTTGAGGTTGCAAAAAGCGCGCCGTCGATTGAGAGTATGCCCCCGCTTTCGGAACATAGGCTTGTAGCCTGTGCCCAGCGGGTTTTGAACCCGCGGGGTCGAGTCTCAGCAGGGTCCAACTCTGCTGGGCGCATAGACCGGAGGTCTATGTTCCGGCACGTGCCAATAATAGAAGCTTTTTATGAATCAGGTCATCGATGTGATTGAGAAGGAACAGCAGAAGAGCGACCCCA
>JBLMXH010000282.1:0-3319 GCA_050257685.1 Nitrospirota bacterium | reverse complement strand
GATGACACGCACTGATGACGTCTCATCTGCGGCGGCGAAGACGAGACAAGGCAGCTTCCACAAAGCTGTTAGGAGCCCATCATTGATGTACAATGTTGAATGACGAAGAACTCAAAATCTTCGCGAAGTCGGATCAGCGCCGGTCTGCTGATGTTTCGCCGCAAAAATGACGAATTAGAAGTTCTGCTGGCGCACCCGGGCGGACCTTTTTTTGTCCGCAAAGATGACGACGTATGGACAATTCCAAAGGGCGAAGCAGCTCCCGGAGAAGATTTACTGACGCGCGCCCAAATTGAATTCGAAGAGGAAGTAGGATTCCGTCCCGAAAATGTTCAGCGATGGATTGAGCTCGGCTGGATCCAGCAAAAAGGCGGCAAAATTGTGCACGCTTGGGCGTTCGAAGGAAATTTACCGGAATCGTTCGAGTGCAAATCAAATTTGTTCGAACTGGAATGGCCGCCGCGGTCGGGGAAATATCGAGAGTTTCCAGAAGTTGATCGAGTGTGCTTTTTCTCCGAGGAAATCGCGAAACGTAAACTAAAGTCCAGGCAGATTGCTTTTCTTGACCGCTTGCGCGTTGCACTTGCCGATCGAAACACCGATCCGACCGGGTCGCGAGCGACGATTTCATGAGAGGTCGCTCGCGCATTCTCTCTCGGGGAACTGCTCATGCGCTCGATTAAACGTTTGTTCAGCCATTGGCACCTCGACGACATCAAAGCCGTCAGGCGTGTGATCGTATCCGTCATCGGTGCGACGGTCGTGCTTATCGGGATTGCCCTCCTTGTCTTACCAGGGCCGGCATTTTTAGTGATCCCGGCGGGACTCGCGATTCTCGCAACGGAGTACGCGTGGGCACGCCGGTGGCTCAGAAAAGTTCGCCGAATTGCAAGCGATGTTGTCTCCGGTCGCCAGCGCGCGCCAACTAGCGATGTTGTTTCATCGAGCGGTCGCGGCGAGCACGAGAAAGACGCAGCCAAACCCGCCGAACACCAGACTCACAACCCAAAATGACGGTTTCTTTGTGAGCGCAGAAATCGCAGCGATGGCAATTGCGATTTGAAACATAGTCACCCCGCGAGCAAACACTTCGTGCTTGTGAAAAAATGATTTTGCCGCGCCTTCCTTTCGCTCGGCTTCCGATTTTATCTCTTCCTGCTCTTTGTCGTAACGAGCGCGCTTCGATTGATCCGATTCGTCAGCCCCACCGGTAAATGCTGTTTTCGCATCAAGCACGGCGGCCTTTATACTCTTCGCTTGATAGTAGCTCCACTGGCTGGAGGCCTCGATTTGGCTCATCATTGCTTCATTGGCGTGTTCTCCCGACAACAGGCTGGCTATCGCCGCCAGAACCGCGAAGATCGCGGTGCTCAGGGCAACCCATGAAATCCAGATCTCCCGACTGTGTTTCGCCGTCTCGTGTGCGTGCTCGTGTAAATGCTCGAGAGGGACTTCCGCTTCTTCCATGCGATTTCGACTTAAAATCGACAGCTGCAGTTTAACACAAAATCAAGAACGGAAGACTTTATAAAACAAACATCGCCGCCGCAGCGCCAAACATGACAACCGTGATGACCCCGACCGCTGCAAGGGACAGCCAGGAGCTTGGTTGGCGTTGCATCAGTTTCCGATCAGACGCGACGATCAGGATGCCGACGAGTAAAAACGGCGCCAGCACGCCATTGATAACCGCTGTCCAAAAAAGCGCCTTAACGGGATTAATGTTGAGAAAATCCATCCCAACACCCAGTGAGATCGAAAAGATCAGCACCACATAAAATGGAATGGCACCTCGAAATGGTTCATCGAGGCCTTCTTTCCACGAAAAAGTCTCCGCGAACGCGTACGCAGCTGAGCCTGCGAGGATGGGAATAGCGAGAAAGCCGACGCCAATAATCCCGACGGTGTAGAGTAGATAAGCCAACGTTCCGACCAGCGGACGCAATGCTTCTGCTGCCTGTTTAGAAGTTTCGATATGTGTAGTCCCATGCGCGTGTAGAACGAGCGCGGTAGTGAGAATGATGAAATACATTGTGAAGTTGGAAAAAAACGTGCCGACGCCCACATCAATTTTGCGATCTATAATTTCGTGTTTCGTTGCACCCTGCCGTTGCCGGAGCAAACGTCGCCCCATCGCCTTCTCCTCTTCGACTTCCTCAGCCGCCTGCCAGAAAAATAAATACGGACTGATGGTTGTGCCGAGAATAGCGACCAGATTTTGCCACGCGGCATGATTTTGGGGCCATGATGGAATTAACGTATCGCGCAGCACGCGTCCCCAGTCAGGCTTAGCGATGAAAGCAGTGATCACATAAGCGAACAAAACAACGGCCAGCCATTTCATCACCGTCGCGATTTGATGATACCGAAAACGGATGGTGGCGTAGGCGATGCCAACGCCGAAGATCACGACCAAAAAGCGCGAATTAATTCCAGTAAGCATGTCCGCTGCGTCAGCCATTCCTGAAAGATCCGCGCCGACGTTAATCGTATTGGCTATCAGCAGTCCAAGCGCCCCGGCGAAGACTAACCAGCGCGGAATTTTTGTTCGCAGCGCGGCGCCTAGTCCCGCTCCTGTGACCATGCCGATGCGTGCGCACATGAATTGCACCGCGCCCATGAATGGCCAGGTGATGAAGGCGGTCCACAGCATCGCCGTTCCCATCTGTGCGCCAGCGATTGAGTACGTCGCAATGCCTGAGGGATCATCGTCTGCGGCACCTGTAATCAGTCCGGGTCCCAGTAACGAGAAGAAACGCCTGACCGGATTAGGTTTCTTTGGCGCATCTGTCTTTGCCATGCCGCTGTCTTTTTAATGCCTGTTTGCTCCTGCGGGCAAGGCTCAGAGTTCAGCGTGAATAACCGCTCAAGAATTCTGGCGTAAATCCAATCTCCACGAAAAGATATGCCTTCCGCGATTGAACATGGAATCGACAACTTGCCCGGAAACGGCTTAATTCGCACCGAATTTCGATGAGCACTCCACCACTCGTCTGCCAGGTTTGTAAAAACTCGAAGTCGCCGCACAGCGGAATGATTGCCGAATTGATTCGGCCGTCTCTGCTGGAGTTCATCAAAAAGACAATGCCCGACATCGACAATAAAGCGTTCATTTGCTTTGCAGATCTAGGCGAGTTTCGAAAGGATTACGTCAAGGAAGTTTTGGAAGACGAGATCGGCGAACTCACCGCGCTGGACCAGGAAGTCGTTGAAAGTCTGGAACGCCATGAAATTCTTTCCGCGGACATCAGCAGCCAGTTCGAAAGGAAACTCACGTTTGGCGAGCGGCTCTCCGACCAAATCGCGGAGTTCGGCGGCA
>JBLMXH010000281.1:0-28852 GCA_050257685.1 Nitrospirota bacterium | reverse complement strand
GGTCCAGCTATTCGGGTCAGAAGGAGTGGCGGACTTGTATCCGCCGAGGCCGCCGCAAGCTCCAACTAGCCAGACAGTGAACCAAGTGGCGGTTGGGCGGTTATAGAGAACAATGGGGCTGCCTCCGGCGTTTTCGAAAGGGCTTTCACCGTTGGCCTTGGTGAGGCGCGTGAATGTTTGGCCGCCATCGGTGGAGACCGATGCGCCGGCGGCATCAGGCGGGTCGGCGAGACCGTCTCGTGTGTCGATATAAGCGACAACGATCTGGTCGGGGTTATCCGGGTTACCCCAGGAGAACGTTGTTGATTGGTTAACCTGTGGATAGCTCTCGCCGGCGGTTATCAGGTCCACGTCCGTGCCGCCATAGGCCAGCGGCAATAACAATTTTCGGATAAATTGCGTTATGCGGGTTGGAGAGAAGTTCGCCGTAGTACCGCCTCCCTGCGCTTGGCCGCAGGCGATCATAATCGCACCGGCCCGGAAGTTTACTTGTTTGTCGATGCCTAGCTCGTGAATTTTGGAACAATCGAATGCGTTCGGGACCAAAGGGTCTGTGACGATCTTATTCTTCTGCTGGGCTTGTGCGATGCTCGCACTAAACGCCGAGAACGCGCCAAGGCTTGTTAGCCCCAGAAACACCCCGGCGAGGATTATAAACAGGCTGACGAAGGCGCGCACATTGAAAAAGGCCGAGGGAGCAGTGCGTCGCTTTTTCATCGACAGAAAGTATGGGCGCTCACGTAAGTAGGAGACCCGACTTTTTACCAAAACTGGGGAAACGCGTCGAGCTCGAAAATTGATGCGCTGTCCCAAAGCTCGAACTCATTTTCCTTTGCATTCCGGCGAAATAAAAAACCCGGATCGAAAGATCGATCCGGGCTTTGAAATATTACCCCGCCGATGCCGTTCAGGCGGATCACCCGTTCCCTTTCAGTAACGGGTGGATGACCGTCGCCGCAGCGTCTGACTTCCAATCAAGGCCTGCCATCCTCTGCGACAACCCAGCCTCCTAGTTTTTGTCAAATAGCGGTTCGGGAATCACACCTCGTAATCTCGAACATCGCAGGGTAAATCGTGAGCCGTTGGTCGAGAGTTGAGAGAAAAGCACTGGTTTTCTTCCCAACCCTCAACGAACGGCTCTGCTCTCAAAGAACTATTCCCGCAGCGTCACTCCCAACTCGCGCTTTAATCGCTCGCGAATTTTCGCGTGCGCTGCAGTCACTTCCTCGTTTGTGAGTGTGCGATTTTTCGCGCGGTATGTCAATCTATATGCGAGTGATTTTCCGGAAGCGCCGCCCGGATCTGCTTCATCCTTTGTAGTAAACAAGTCGAACAACTGCACGCTTTCGAGCAACGGTTCCGATGGATTTTCGATCGCGCGCCGAATTTCAGCGTGCGTCAATTTCTCGGGCACAATCATCGCTATGTCGCGCGTGATCGCTGGATAGCGATCAAGCTCACGAAATTTTTTCGCTGATCCGCCTATCGGAAAACGATCCAGGTTCAACTCGGCAATGAACACCGGACCGGGTGCGCTTGATTTGTCTGCAGAGAGTTGGCCGGCGAACCCGATTGGCTGGTCATCTGACAAAATCTCGATCGCGAGGGCGAAATCAGAACGTTTCGCCGGTCCGAACGAGAGATTTGGAACAATTCCTTCGAGTGTGCCCTTGAGATCAAACAAATCGAGATTTCGTCTCGTCGGCGATCGCCAATTCGATGCGCTCGCGGTACTTCCCCACAATAGAATTCCGAGGTGTCGTTCCTCATTTTCAGATGGCGGGAATACGCGGCCGATTTCAAAAAACGAAACGCTCTCGGCTCCGGAACGAATGTTTCGTTCGAGCACGTCGAGCAAACCGCTGGTCAAGTTTGGCCGCAGTGCGACGTGATCTTCGCTGAGCGGATTGCGCAGCTCCATCGCTTCGTTCGAGGCGAGCGCGCTTCTCGAAATCAATTTTGAGGTTCGCACCTCGGACAAACCACATGCCGGTAATCGTTGTCGTAGAACGATTGTCTCGAGATCGTGTGAACGGTCAGCGGTGCTTGTCGCCATGAAACGTCCGCGAGTTCTCCCAGGAATTTTATCTATGCCATACGAGCGAAGGATTTCTTCGATCAGATCGACGTCGCGCTGCAAATCGCGGCGGTAACTCGGAATTTTCCAGGTCGCTGACTGCTCTGTACCTGTGGTTTTCTGCAGACCGAAACGTGCAAGAATCTCGTCGACGGTTCTTGATTCAAGTGGGACCCCGATTAAACGGGAACACTTTTCGTAGCTCAACGAGACGTCACCTGGATTGGATGGAAGTTCACCGGCAACCTGAATTTCTTTCGCGGGGGTTCCACCAGCGATCTCGCGCATCAATTCTGCTGCGCGCCGCGACGCGCGCAAGATCATTTCCGGGTCAACGCCCCGCTCGAACCGGTAGCTTGCATCACTTTGCAGATTCAAATCGCGCGCTGTCCTGCGAATGCTTGCCGGCAGAAAGTACGCGGCCTCGAGCAAAATGGTACTTGTCGAATCAGTCACACCCGTTTCTTCCCCACCCATCACGCCGCCGATTCCAACTGCACGTTCCTGATCGGCGATGACGCAATTGTCCGGCCTGAGCGAGTAAGTCTTCCCGTCCAACGCGAGGAACTTCTCGCCATCGCGCGCAAGCCGCACATTGATGCCGCCCTTTAGTTTCTCGGCATCGAAAGCATGGGTCGGTTGGCCGAGCTCAAGCATCACAAAATTCGAAACGTCGACGATGTTGTTGATCGAGCGAACACCAACGCTTTCAATTTTCGCGCGCAACCATTGCGGACTCGGACCGACTTTTACATTGTCGATTTTTCGCAGCGAGAAGAATGGACATTCGTGGATGGCGGTGATTTTAATGCCCGATCTTTGTAGGGCAGGCGCTCCGCCTGCCGGCAGGCGATGCGCTTGCCCTACAATTTTCTTATTGGTTAACGCGGCGATCTCGCGGGCCAATCCGAAATGGCTCAGCAAATCGCCGCGGTTTGGCGTGATCTCGACGTCCAGAATCGTATCGCCTGGGAAAAGATCGCCGATGGGCGCACCGACTTTTGCGTCGGGCGACAAAATCAACAGGCCCGACGCATCTTCTCCGAGACCGAGCTCGATCGGGCTGCAAAGCATTCCTTCCGACTCGACGCCGCGCAATTTGCTCTTTCGAATCTCCGTGCCGTTCGGCAGCTTCGCGCCCGGAAGCGCGAGAGGAACTTTGTCGCCGGCTTTGTAGTTCGTTGCGCCGCAGACGATCTGGCGTTTGGTGCCGCTTCCATCGTCCACTTCGCAAACAGTGAGTCGATCGGCGTTCGGATGACGCGAGGACGCGGTGATCTGTGAAACGATCACGTTGTCGATATTCGCGCCGCGCGTCTCGATGTTTTTGGTTTCAACGCCCGCGCGGGTCAATAATTCCGCGATCTCTTCCGGGTTCTTTGGAAGATCGACAAATTCGCGCAGCCAGTTAACGGAAAATTTCATTGGAGAAACGGAGTCATCCCGAGCGAAGTCGAGGGATCCCGCGATGCCGCCTAAAGCAAGTCCATCGGGATGTCTCGACTCCGCTCGACATGACGATTTGATTCACGCGAACTGTTTCAAAAACCGCAGGTCATTCTGCGAGAAGAATCGAATATCGGGAATTTCGAACAGAATCATCGCCAGTCGATCCATGCCAAGGCCGAATGCATAGCCGCTCCACTTTTCGGGATCGTAAGTGTTGTCGCCACGCGCTTTGTTCACGGCTTCAAAAACAGCCGGATGCACCATGCCGCAACCGGCTACCTCAATCCACTGCTCGCCGCCTTTTAGAGCCTTTGATCGGACGTAAACCTCCAAACTCGGTTCGGTAAATGGAAAGAAGTGCGGTCGAAATTGCACGTCGGTTTCAGCACCGAACAGTTCCCGCATGAAGAATTCCAGCTCGCCTTTTAAATCAGCGACGCTGACGTTTTCATCGACATACAATCCTTCGATCTGATGAAACTGTGGGCTATGCGTTGCGTCGAGTTCGTCCCGGCGATACGCCGCGCCCGAGGCAATCACGCGGATTGGCGGAGGTGCCGCTTCCATCGCGCGGATTTGCACGGTAGAAGTGTGCGTTCGGAGCAGCCGCCCATCGGGCAAATAAAACGTGTCCTGCTCATTGCGGGCAGGATGGTCTGGCGGCGTATTCAGAGCATCGAAGCAATACCACTCGGTCTCGATATCTGGGCCTTCAGCGAGCGCAAAACCCATTCGTCGGAAGATCTGAATCCCGCGCTCGTGCATTTGATGAAGCGGATGCAGAGAACCAATCTCGTGTGGCGTGCCTGGAAGAGAAATGTCGATGCTCGCGAGCGCCTCAGATTCTTTTTCAGCGCGGACTGTTTCTCCGCGTTGCTCAAGCGCTGCCGTAACGGCGTTGCGTGCTTGGTTAAGCAACTTACCGACGACCGGACGTTCCTCTTTGCCGAGCGTTTTCATCCGCTCGCCCCATTCGGAGATACTGCCGTTTTTGCCGAGGTATTTTACACGGACGACTTCGAGCGATTTCTCGTCGCGTGCAGCTTCAGCCTCGCGGAGCGCATCATCGCGCAGTTGTTCAAGCGGGTGCATGGGCAAAGCAGGAGTTGAATGGTTAAAAAGTTAAATAGTGAAAACGAAGAGCCCCCTGGCTTGGCGAGGCAATCCTTTTCAACTTTTTAACATTTTAACTTTTAACTGTCGTGCTACGCCGCCTTCTTTTTCGACTTTGCTTTGTCTTCCAGCGCGCTCTTCGCTTGGTCGACAATTGATTTGAACGCGGCCTCGTCCGTGACCGCGAGATCAGCGAGAATTTTGCGGTCCAGTCCGATAGCGGCAGCTTTCAGTCCTTCGGCGAGGCGGCTGTAGGTCATGCCGTTTGCGCGTGCGGCAGCATTGAGACGCTGGATCCAGAGATAACGAAATGTGCGCTTGCGGGTTTTGCGATCGCGATAGGCCCAAGACTGCGCCTTCATAACCGCGTCTTTGGCGTAACGAAAAAGTTTTGAGCGACGGCCGCGGTAACCCTTCGCCTTTTTCAGCATTCGTTTCCGGCGCGCACGGCTTGCCGACGCGTTAGTAGCTCTTGGCATTGTTGTTTTGCCCCTGGATTGGGTTTCGGGGCTCCTCGTTCAGTGAGCTGTTGTTCCGTTGTCGATCTTTCCGGCCTCGCTCACTGATTGATCCCACAGACGCAGGATAGGCGGAGAGATCGCGGGCCGGAAACTAAATGCTGAACGCAAAATGACAAACAATTTTCGAATGACAAAGCCCGAATGACGAAGGGAAACTGACTGGCGAAAAATCAATGCAGCGGTGATGATCGTTTTGTCATTCGGATTTCGTCATTTCGTCGTCATTTAATATTCGGCGTTCGTCACTAGACCTCCGCCAAACGATCCATGCGACAACACCTACTGCCGCTCCACCGAGATGTGCCGCCGACGATACAGAACTCATCCCTGCTTTCTGCTCAAGAGTACCGATGATTTGGAACAAAATCCAAAGAACGAAAACGAACCAGGCGGGCAAGCGAATCCAGTGAAACCAGACGAAACCCCAGCGGCTGGGAAAGCTGCGACATAGGCGGGAAGGCCGAAGGCTGAGCGAACGGGAAGTGAGCGAATCAAATCCCGCAGCATTACCATCGGTTTCGCCACGGAGTTCCTCGACTGCGCTCGGATAACACAGAAGTGAAGCAAAAAAGGAATTCTGCAACCTCTTACTTCTGACCTCTCACTAATCACCTGCCATTCGGAATTGTTCTGGTATAATCGCGCGTGCGCTGGTTGGGCCGAGCCCGGTTGTTGGTGCTGACGCTGATCTGTCTTTTTTGGACCGGTTTGATTTTGATTGGGCACTTTTTGCCGACCGCGCCGTTTGTATCAGTGCCGTGGCGCGGTGAACAGAGCTTTGAAGATTTGCTTCGACGAGAGGGGCGAAAGACAACGCCCCCGTCCGATTTCGTCTTTCTCGGAATTGATCAAAACACGTTGCAGTTGCCGCCGCCGACTCCGGAAGAACTCGCGGCCAGTCGCGGATTGCAATTAATCAGCGAGCGGCCGTACCCGTGGTCACGCGAAGTATGGGCGCTTTTGCTGGATCGATTGTTTGCAGCGGGCGCGCGTGTTGTGATGTTTGATTTGCTTTTCAATCCGCCAAATGAAGGCGACGCGGCATTTCACGCCGCTCTCGATCGTTACCGCAACAAAGTTGTACTCAGCGCAAATTTTGACTTCGAGAACGGCGTCAAGGCGGTTACACCAAACGCCACGCTGATTCTGCCACCGCAATTGCAGGATGACCGCGTCGGTTTTGTGAACTTCTGGCCGGATGCAATCGACGGCAAAACTCGCGCTGCGACATATAGGGTGACGGATCGGCAGCTGGCTGGTCTACCACCTGCCCCGGATCAACAAATCTATGAATCCCTGGCTACACGCGCTCTTGAAAAAAGTGGTCATGGGAATGATGTGCCAACTGGTTTTGGTGGCCACATGATGCGGTTCACCGCGTCGGACGCATTCGAGCCGCGCCCGCTTTACGAGATTTTTGATCCGAAACTTTGGCACGCGAACTATAAGGACGGCGCCTTTTTCAAAGACAAGATTGTGATGGTCGGACCATCGGCGCAGGTACTGCACGACGTAGTCGATACGCCGATGAACCCGAATACGTTGGGCCCAACGCTTCATCTCCAGGCGATGGCCGCCGCGATCGGGCATGAGTTTTTGCGGTCAACACCGCGGAAAATTAGCATGATCCTCGTTTGCGCAGGAGGGCTCGTCGCGTGGCTGCTCGTGACGTTCGTGCGCAAACCGCTCGTTTGTCTCGGCGGCCTTGTGGCGGTTACAGCTGGTTATCTTCTAACCGCACGATTGCTTTACGACAATACAGGGCTGCTGCTACTCACCGTCCCAGTTTTGTCCGCGCTTGTCCTAAGCGGATTGTTTTCTCTCGGGTTCGAATACTTCCTCGAGCGCTTGGAAAAAGTGCGCACCCGGCGCACGCTGGAGCGTTATGTGTCGAAGAATCTGGTCGCCGAGATTCTGGAAAATCCGGACAGCTACTACAGCTCGCTTCGTGGTGTGCGCGTACCCGTGACCATCCTCTTCTCTGATTTGATTGGTTTTACAACGCTGGCGGAGAAAGCTGACCCCGAGGCGCTGGTTACACAGCTCAATGAATATCTCTCACAAATGACTTCTGTGATTTTCAGCAATGGCGGCACTTTGGATAAATTTATTGGCGACGCGATCATGGCTGTCTGGGGTAATGTGCGAAGCCTTGGCACGGCGCAGGATGCGAAGAGTTGTGCGCGCGCGGCGTTGGGTATGCGCCGAGCGTTGAGTGAACTTAACAAAGGCTGGCGCGAACAAGGCCGAATGGGTTTGGGCATGGGCATCGGCGTGAATCACGGTGAAGTGATCGTTGGCAACATTGGTTCCCAAGACCGAATGGATCCAACAGTCATAGGTGATGCGGTGAATCTGGCATCGAGATTGGAAGGCCTAACCCGAACTTATGGCGTGGATATGTTGATAGGCGCATCGGCTGCCGAACTGGTGCGTGACGAAGTTAATCTGCGATCAGTCGCTCGCGTGCAGGTAAAGGGCAAAACCAAACCCGTAGACGTTTTTACATTCGTCAGTGCCCGAGGCGAAGAGGGCGATCCGGAGTTTTTGAAGTGGCTGGAAACGTATGAAGAGGCGCTGGAAAAATTTCGCACACGCGATTTTACCGACGCGAAAATCCTCTTTTCACGTTTCCTGGAATTCTATCCTGACGATCTGCTGGCGAAGATGTATCTGCAGCGCGCACTGGAATACGAACAAGCCCCACCTGACGAAGCTTGGGAAGCTGTCGAAGTTTTCAAAAAGAAGTGACGGCGCGGTAGCGATCGTCATTCCGAGCGAAGTCGAGGGATCCCGCGGCGGATCGAATCGTGACGCGACGGGCTTCCTCGACTTCGCTTCGCTCCGCTCGCAATGACAGATCATTGCTAGCCAAACTCGCTGACGCGGGGTAGAAAACCCGCGTGAAAGAGGCGCCTAAAAGTTTTCACTTCCTCGGAATCTGCGGGACGGCGATGGGCGCAGTCGCCGTGGCGCTGCAAGAGCGCGGCTTTAAGGTGACCGGGTCCGACGACAATGTTTACCCTCCGATGTCGACCTTCCTCGCGGAGAAGAAAATCGCGCTGATGGAAGGTTATCGCGCAGAGAACATCCCGGCCGATGCGGAGGTGGTGGTGATCGGTAACGCGATGAGGCGTGGCAACCCGGAAGTGGAAGCCGTGCTGAACCGAAAACTTCTCTATCTGTCGTTGCCAGAGGTGCTCAGGAATTTTTTCCTGCGCGGCCGCCATAATCTCGTGGTCACCGGAACGCACGGCAAAACAACAACGACGGCTTTGCTTGCATGGATAATGGAAACGGCCGGACGCAACCCGGGGTATTTCATTGGCGGCATTCCTAAAGACTTTGGCGAAGGCGCACGGCTTAACGATTCAAAATATTTCGTTCTTGAGGGGGACGAGTACGACACCGCGTTTTTCGACAAGCGCTCAAAGTTCGTTCATTACCTGCCGGAGCTCGTGATCGTGAACAACATTGAGTTCGATCACGCGGATATCTTCAACAATCTCGATGAGATCAAACTCAGCTTTCGGCGGTTGTTAAATATCGTTCCTCAAAATGGCATGGTCGTCGTGAACGGCGACGATCCAAATTCTGTTGAGGTCGCCAAGGATTGCCTGGCGCAGATGGTCGAGGTTGGTTTTTCAAAAAACTGCGCGCAGCGCATTCGAGACGTTTCGTATTCATCCGGTGCCTCTCGATTCAAACTAGGCGACGACGTTTTCGAAATTCCACTCGTTGGCGAATTCAACGTTCATAACGCCGCAATGGCGGCGACCGCGGCCCGCTTTTATGATGTGCCGACTGAAAAAATCGCCAGCGCGTTCAAGAGTTTCTCCGGGATTGCCCGTCGGCAGGAACTTCGCGGGGAAGCTGGCGGCGTTAAGGTGATTGACGATTTCGGGCATCATCCCACTGCAATCGCCCAAACATTGCAGGCACTCCGCCATCGCTTTCATGGGCAGCGATTGTGGGCTGTGTTCGAGCCCCGCTCTAATACGACTCGGCGTGCGGTGTTTCAGCAGCAACTTCCTGAAGCGCTCAAAAACGCCGACGGTGTTTTCATTTCGCAGGTTGCCCGGCTCGAACAGATCCCGGAAGATCAGCGGTTAAAACCGGATCAGGTTGTCGCGGTGATAGCGAAGACCGGGCGCCCTGCGTTTTACGAGCAAAATGCCAACGCGATTGTGGACCGGATCATTCCGATGCTCCGCCCAAAAGACGTGGTCGTGGTCTTCAGTAACGGAGGGTTCGACAACATCCACGAAAAGCTTCTCGTGCGCTTACGCACGTGAAGCGTTGACGTGTTGGAACGTTGATGGCGGAGTTCGTGAGTTTCCGCTTCAACGATTCAACGGTTTAACAATTTAACGCCTCGGCGGCGGAGCCGCTGACGTTTGATCGTGAATGATTCGCCAGCCTTCCGGCAGACGTTTGAAAATCAGTGTGAATCGTCCGTGCGGCTCATCGTTTGCGCGCTTTAAGTTCCATCGACCGAGCACCACTGCCGCATCAGGCGAAAGCATTGTGACCTCAATACCAGAAAAACTTAGCGATCCCATCTTCGCGCGATCGGAATATTTTAGTCGGTATCGGTCGCGCACAGTTTCCCAACCGCGTGTGACTTCGTCTTGTGAGACAAAAACCGTCGACGCCGATCGCGCATAGCCGTTCATGAATCCGTCTATATCGCCACGGTTCCAAGCGTCCTGCTGTGCTGTAAGGACGGACTGAATTTCGGCCACTGAATTCGTAGTCTCTCCGAACGCGGCACAAACCAGAGCAGTCATCAGCATACTGCATAGGGTGGGAAGGGTGACTCTGGTTTGCAATGACAATGATCTCTTATAGACTAGGACTCCCTGCCGCGTCCAGATTTAGCACTGAAGCATCGTTCCACAGAGGGAAATACGTTGACGGGTCCGATAAATCCACTACGCTCCGCAATCCAGCAAAAGAGGACTGTGCATCGGCTTTTCTGCATCGTGACGCTCGTGCTTGCCGGCGCGACTGTCGTTTCTGCTCAACGGGACTCTCAGCGCCCCAAGCTTCCAGCGGTAAAGGGAGTCACTCCGCCTACACAAGAGGATGCACCTACCGCGCCCCCGAACGCGCCGGCTACCGTGCGACTGCAATTTCCTAACAGTGATGTAGTCGACGTGTTGCATCTGTACGAGCAGCTCACCGGGAAGAAGTTGGTGATGGACAATTTCGTCCAGGGCAAGGTCAACATATTCATCGCGAAAGACGTGTCGCGGGAAGAGGCGATCAAGATCATCGAGATGAGCATGGCGCTCAACGGGATCTCACTTGTCCCGTCGGGTCGCGATATTGTCGACGTCGTCGGCGCCGGCCAGAATCCCCGCAAGGCGCCAGTCCCGATCATCTCGGACTTGGCTGATATTCCTGCGGGAAATCCAGTGATCAGCTTTTTGTTCCGGCTGCAGTACGCCGATCCGCAGGAACTTCAGCAAGTTTTGATGGCGTATTTTCAGGGAAGCTCGGGCACGATCAATATTTTGGCGCTGCCAAAATCATCCAGTCTCCTTGTGACCCAGAATGCTGACATCATTCGACAGCTTGCCGGAGTCATTGAGCAGGTAGACGTGGCGCCAGCGGAAGTGGTAAGCGAATTCATCAAGCTCGAACGCGCGGATGCGAGCAAAGTGGTCGATATGCTCAAGGATATTTTTGAGAAGGGCGCCGAGACACCGGGGCAGCCAGGTGTTCGTGGCGTAAAGGTTCCTGGAGGTGTGCCGCAGCCAGTGCCGGTAGAGGGAGGCGGCGGAGGTCTTCTTTCCGAAGAATCAGTCATCGTCGGGAAAATTAAGATTACTCCCGATATCCGCACGAACCGCATCCACGTCGTGACACGGCCGATCAATATGCCGTTTATCCGGCAATTGATCCATGAATTTGATGCTAACGTTGAGTTTGGAAAGCCGGTCACACGGTATTTGAAATACGTTTCCGCCGGCGACATTCTACCGGTTCTTGTCCAGGCTTTGACTGAACCTGGAACTGAACAAGGCGCAGGCGCTGGCGGAGCGGGAGGACTACCGGGCCTTGGCCCGTCGCCTGCGGGAGGTCAGACGCAACAGGGGCGGGGCGGAGCAATGAATACTTCGTCGCTGACCAGTCAATACAGCGGCACCGGCTCCTCCAGCACAGGCAGCTCGCTGAATATTTCTGAGGAACTTTCCACTCAGCCTGTGGATACCGTGCCCAAGGCGGTCACCATAGGCAACTCGAAGCTGATCGCGGATCAACGCGCCAACTCAATCATCGTCCTTGGCAATCGCGAGGTAGTGATGAAGGTGGAGAAGATCCTCGACGAAATGGACGTCAAAGCTCCGCAAGTGTCGTTGAGCACTGTGATTGGGCAATTGACGCTTAGCAACAACGAGGAGTTCGGTGTCGATTGGTTCGCAAAGTACAACCGAAGGTTCGTGGGGACGGGACGTAATAATAGTGTCTTTTCGTCGAATGACCCGGGGGTTCCCATCCCCGGTTCGTCGGTATCGCCCGGAAGCAGCGCGCCGCCGATTGTCGGCAATATTCTCGATCCCGCCAATCTGATTAACTTCAGCCAGATCATTCAGAACGTAGGCAACGGAACTAATATCTACGTGGCAGCAGGCAACGCGTTTGCGGCCATTGTGCATCTGTTGGAGTCCACGAACCGATTCAGAGTTCTCTCTCGGCCCACCGTTTTCACTAGCAACAACAAAAAAGCGATCATCGCTTCCGGACAGGAAGTTCCAGTTCCGGTAAGCACCCTAAGCAACGTTAATAATGCCGGTCTGGTGAACAACGTGGCCTCGGTATCATCGAGCATCGAGTACAAGAAGGTGGTGTTGCAGCTTGAGGTTGTCCCGCTCATTAATTCCGAGAAGGAAGTATCGCTGGATATTCTGCAAAAGATCGACAGCATCGTCCCGGGTGGCAACGTCAACATCAGCGGCAACTCCGTCCCGACAATCGATACGCGTTACATACGCACCAATGTTTCCGCAGGGAACGGATCGACGATCATTCTGGGCGGGTTAATTGAGGATCAAAAGCAGAAGAACTATGAAGGCTTTCCTTATCTCTCGCGGATCCCGATTCTTGGCGCGGCGTTTCGTTCCACAGCGAGTGGGAAGCAGCGTCGGGAACTGATCATTCTCATGTGTCCCGAGGTAACCCTGACGAAGCTCGATCTTTACCGATTGCGCCAGAAATGGGAGAACACCCATACACATTTTGGTCCGGAACTCGACCAGGCCGAGTGTCCAGACTGTCCCCGAGTGGAGACGGGCAAACAGATAAACTTGCCGCCGCCGGATCTTCCGGACGATAAAGACCTGCATTAAAGCTTGTACCTATGAAACGGATAGCACTCGTTTTGGTTCTCGGGTTGAGCGCAACCGTCGCTTGGGGCGACGAGTTTGACATTGTCGATTATGGAATCTTTCGATCAATCGATCCTCTGGCTCAGAGGGATGAGTGGGGAACCACTCATCAGACGCCTCACGTAATTGCGACTGATTTTGCGCCCAGATATTCCTGGCGATGGATATACTACTTCAAAGGCCGCGACCAACTCGTTATGGAGCCAGCTTATGTAGCATCCCTGCAAACGGCGTTGCGTCGTCTCAGCTACTATTGCGGACCGGTAGACGGTGTGTTTACGCCGGAAGTGAGCTACGCCATTGCGCGATTGCAAAAGAATTACTCGATGCGCGTGACCGGTACGATAACCACTCCCGTGCGGCGCGCGTTACACTTGCCTTGAGTTCTGCTGAATGAATGCAGCTCCGAGTCAGTCACTGATTAACTTGCTGCTCGAAAGCGGTGTGCCTTCGAAAGAAGAGGCAGCCGAGTTGGCCACTAACCTCAACGGAGGTTCCTGGGTCAATCAGGTGCTCGACTCGGGCAAAGTGGACGAACAACGTTTTCTCGGCGCAATCGGAAAGTTCTTCCGTGTGCCGATCGTCTCGATCGACGCGAAGAACATCGATCGCACCACTTTGTCTATCCTGCCGAGCCGTTTCGTGTTTCAACATCACATTCTGCCCATCGAATCGAAGGAAAATTCCGTAGTGTTGGCGACATACGATCTTTTCAATTCGATCGGACGGCAGCTTGCCGGACAGCTGTTAAAAAAACCTGCTGAATGGGTGCTCGTACCGCGCGCGCAACTTCTGCGGGCGATGAAAACTCTCTATGGCGTCGGCGCGGAAACTTTCGACGAGATTTTAAAGACCAGGGGTTCCATGGACGTGTTGGAGGACACGGAGGCCGCCATTGAGCTGAATGCCGACGATCCCGAAGCGTCGGTGGTCAAATTTGTTAACCAGATTATTCGCGAAGCCATCGCTGAACGCGCGACCGATATTCACGTCGAACCGCTGGAAAACGATCTGCGTATTCGGTACCGGATCGATGGTATTTTGCACGAAGTCGCCGTGCCGCCGCAATTGCGCGTCTTGCAGTCCGCGATCATCTCGCGTTTGAAGGTGATGTCGCATATGGACATCGCTGAGCGACGCCTTCCTCAGGACGGCCGAATGAATTTGCTCGCGGGCAACGTTGAGATCGACGTGCGCGTTTCGACGATTCCAACCGTCAACGGTGAGTCAATCAGTTTGCGTTTGCTAAGTCGCGGCGAACAACAATTCAATTTCGAACGACTCGATCTAAGCGATAAGCAGGAGAAAATTATTCGGAACCTCCTCGCTCAACCCAACGGAATTATTCTTCTCACCGGTCCTACCGGATGCGGAAAATCAACCTCGCTCTATTGTTTTCTCAGCAGCATTAATTCGGTGCAGCGCCGGATCATTACGATTGAAGAACCGGTAGAATATCGAATTCCTGGTGTCTCGCAGATCGACGTGAAGCCAGAAATTGATCTGACTTTCGCCAAGGGCCTCCGACACATTTTGCGACAAGACCCGAACGTGGTCATGGTCGGAGAGATTCGGGACATCGAAACTGCGGACATTGCGATCCGCGCCGCGATGACCGGTCACCTGGTCTTCAGCACACTTCACACAAATGATGCGGTCGGTGGCATTACGCGTCTGCTGGACATGGACGTGGAACCATTTCTGCTCGCCTCGGTGGTGAAGTCGTTTATCGCGCAGAGGCTCGTACGCACTATCTGCCCGGATTGCGTCGAAGTAGTCGATTATCCGCGCGATTACCTCGCCGAGATTGGTGTGCCGGTAAAAGAGCTCGGCACTCGCTTTAAGCGCGGTGCGGGTTGCGACCAATGTCGCCAGACCGGTTATCAGGGCCGCGCAGCGATTTATGAAGTTTGCGTGATCACTGAACCGCTACGGAGGTTAATCATGCAAAGGCGCGATGGCAGCGAGTTGAAGCAATGTGCCATCGCCGAAGGGATGTTGACTTTGAGACAGGACGGGTGGCGACGCGTAGCGCAAGGCAAAACAACCATCGAAGAAGTTGTTCGCGTCACGCAAACTGACGAAGTGATGGCCGAAACCACTGAAGAAGCAGAGCCGGTAGTGGCCGCCGGCGCGGCAGAAATCCGCTAACCGCACGGATCGTTCGTCGTCTCATTCGCCACGCAGTTTACGAATTGCTTTGCAGTAATCATCGGAACAAAAAATCGACGTGCCGGCGACAAGTACGTTCGCGCCGTTTTCGATTGAGATTCGTGCCGTTTTTGGATTGATACCTCCATCGACTTCGATATCCATCTTGTGCTTGCTGGATTCGTTCCATTTTGCTGCGCGCCTGACCTTTTCCATTTGATCAGCGCGGAACGATTGTCCACCAAAACCAGGATGAACGGTCATGACGAGCAGCATATCGAAGTTGCCGAGCCAGGGTTCGATCGTTTCGATTGGAGTTTCGGGATTCAGCGTGAGGCCGGCACGGCAACCGGCATCTCGAATTTTGCGCAACGTTTCAGCGACATCGTGTTTGGCTTCAGGTTCCACGTGAACGGTGATCGAGTTTGCGCCGGCTTTGATGAACCGTGGCACATAGTGATCAGCGTGTTCGATCATTAAATGCACATCCAATGGCAGGCTTGTTTCTTTGCGCACGAGCTGCACAATCCCCGGCCCAAACGAAATGTTATCGACGAAATGGCCGTCCATGATGTCGCAATGAATCCAATCGGCGCCTGCGGCTTCGACTCGATGAATTTCCTCAGCGAGTCGCGAGAAATCTGCCGCAAGAATTGATGGCGCGATGATAATTCTTCCCATGCAATGATGGAGTAAAAGGAGTAATCCAGTAATGGCAAGCCCACCGGCAAAACCACCGCACTCCATATTCCATCACTCCAATAGAATACGCTTGACGGCGGGCTACGCCTTCTCATGTTACCGCGTTTCAGCCGGCCGAATCGCACCGCGTAAACGCGTTTCCTTCGAGCTGAACAGTGCTGCTAACAAATAATTCATGTTCAACGGATTTTTCGGCTGGCTATCCAGCGACATTGGGATCGATCTCGGCACAGCGAACACCCTTGTTTACGTAAAGGATCAGGGGATCGTCTTACGTGAGCCGTCCGTAGTGGCGGTGCAGGCCGGAACGAACCGGGTCCTGGCTGTGGGAGATGAAGCCAAGCGCATGCTGGGGCGCACGCCGGCGAACATCGTTGCGGTGCGCCCGCTTAAGGATGGCGTGATCGCCGATTTCGAAGTCACCGAGGCGATGTTGCGACATTTCATCACCAAGGTGCACAATCGCAAGGTACGGGTGAAACCGCGGGTGGTTATTGCGGTACCATCAGGAATTACAGAGGTGGAAAAACGCGCCGTGCGTGAATCAGCGACTCATGCGGGTGCGCGCGAAGTTTATTTGATCGAGGAACCGATGGCGGCGGCAATCGGCGTTGGATTGCCGGTGCAGGATCCCGCTGGGAACATGATCATCGACATCGGAGGCGGAACAACGGAGGTCGCTATCATTTCGCTTTCCGGAATTGTGTTTAGTCGAAGCGTGCGCGTGGCTGGCGATGAGTTGGACGAGGCCATCGTGCAATACATGAAACGCGCGTACAATTTGATGGTTGGTGAACGCACTGCTGAGGAGATCAAAATCAAAATCGGCTCGGCGTACCCGAGTGAAAAGGAAACGAGCGTCGAAGTTAAAGGGCGCGATCTGGTCGCTGGTCTACCCAAAACATTGATGATCACGTCTCAAGAAGTGCGCGAAGCTTTGCTCGAACCGATCTCGACGATTGTCGATTCGGTACGTATCACCCTCGAGCGTTGTCCACCCGAGCTGTCCGCGGACCTTGTAGATCGGGGTCTTGTGCTCGCGGGCGGTGGCGCGTTGCTGCGCGGCTTTGACAAGCTTTTGAGTGAGGAAACCGGGTTGCCTGTCCATGTAGCGGAAGACCCGCTCAGTGCAGTGGCCGAGGGGACAGGCAAATGCCTCAATGAACTTAAATTTTTGCGTCAGGTGGCCTCAGCTGATCGCCAGTGGCGCTAATAGTGGCGGACACCGGAAAGCGGAAACCGGAAAGCTCGTTAGGCGTCCGCCGGTGAGTTGTCGAGTGCCCCATCGGCAGCCGGCAGTCGCCAATTCGCAATTCCAATGAGCCGCACAAACATCATCGCGCTGCTGATTTTCGGTGCCATTCTAGGCTATTTCCTCAGCTTCGGTCCGGAAACGACGCAGAAGTTCAAGACCAGTGTGTATCGGCTGCTGGCGCCATTTTTAACCGGCGGATCTGGAATTAAAAAACAGATTACCTCTGTGCGGTCAGGTTTGAAGTCGCTCGATGAGTTGGAGCACGAGAACGCTGCCTTAAATGTTGAAAATCGAGAGCTGCGCGCCACTAATCAGGGCTTGCGTGATGTTGAGCACGAGGTGAATCGTCTGCGCCACGCCCTCAATTACCGCGAGCGATCGGTGTTTAAGTTAGTCGCAGCTGAGGTGATCGCCCGCGATTCGTCGAGTTGGTGGCGAACGCTTACCATAAACCGCGGGAAGAGAGACGCGGTGGAAACCGATATGCCGGTGGTAACCGACGTAGGGTTAGTCGGAAAGACGACCACCGTGAGCGACACAATTTCGGTTGTTTTGCTGGTTTCCGATGAAAACTGCCGGGTCGCAGCCTCAGTGGAGGGCAGTCGCGAACAAGGGATTGTTTCGGGCGAGCGCGTCACGGGCGGACTCACGCCGCTTTTGGACCTGAATTTTCTGTCAAAGCAGGCTGATTTGAAGCCCGGGCAGAAAGTGTATACGTCAGGAGTTGGCGGAGTCTTTCCATCGGGATTGCTCATCGGAGCTGTGAAGAATTTTCGTGTGCGCGAATTGGATGGTCAGGCACAGCTAACGCCTGCCGTCGAACTGTCTCATCTGGAGGACGTTTTTGTAGTGACGGGTCGAAGATGATTTTCTTTCTTGTTCTCTTAGGGCTGGTGTTGGCGGCACAGATTACTGAGCTTTTCATCCCGGCGCTGCCCTGGCTTTATAATGCGCATGTTTACATCGTGCCGGTGATTGTCTTCTACGGCGCGATGGCGCTGCCTTTTCCTCTTATGCTCGCCCTCGCGTTGTTCGCCGGGGTTTTACTGGATGCGCTAACGGTTCAGGTAATCGGAGGTAAAGTTGAAATCTCAGCCGGATCATCCATACTCCTTTACGGTGTGCTGGCGGGAATAATGCACGGCTTGCGACCGCTCTTTGCCCGTGGCCGGTGGGAAGTGCATTGTATCCTGAGTGGCGTTTTCACCTCGCTAATAGTTCTGGCCCAATACCTCATGATTACCTTTCGGCGCGGCTCGCTTGTTTTTACGCGTGAAATCTGGTGGCAGATCGGCGGACCTGGTCTTATCGCCATGGCGATTGCACCCATTTTCTTTTGGGGATTACAATGGCTCGGGCAGATCACTGCGTATTCCTACGGTCCTGAAAGGGGACGAGTCGAATGAGCAAGCGACGCCTCAATTCGCGTCTGCGGATTCAATTCCTAGCGGTGTTCATGCTGTTGGGCGTCGGTTCGCTTGGTGTTCGACTTTGGTGGATCCAAGTGGCGCACGGTCAGGAATGGACCTCGCAGATTCGCGGCAGCTCTCAAGCGACCGTGCGGATTCCGTCGGTGCGCGGCGAGATCAAAGACCGTAACGGCGTCACATTGGTCCAAAACCGCGCCAGCTACGAGGTAGATTTCTATTTACCGGAAATGGTCAAAGGCTACCGCGAAAGGTTCGGTTCACCGCCGACGAGTGAATATCGGGCGATCATCAGCGGAATGCCCAAAGACATGAAGGAGCCGGATATCATCAAGATCGTCAATAATGGGATCGTCCCACGCTTGAATGAGCTTGATCTCGCGCGCGATTACAACGCCAGCAAGCTGCAGCGACATTTTCGCAATGATACCGAGGTTCCTTTTCAGTACATCAAGGACATCGACTTCCCTACCATGGCGAAATTCGCCGAGCATGATGTCGGACTGCCGGGGGTTGATCTGGCCATTAAACCGGTGCGGTCGTACGTTTATGGCGCACTCGGATCTCACATTCTTGGTTATGTAGGTGCGCCGGACGACATCGACAGGGAGGAAGCCAAGAAGTTCACGTTCTATCAGGCGGACGTCGAAGGGAAATCGAACATCGAGAAATCGATGGATGAATATCTGCGCGGCAAACCTGGCATTCGATATTTGCGGCGCAATGCGAAGGGTACCATCGACGGAATTTTGCGCGAAGATCCGCCGCAACAGGGCGCGAACGTTTACTTGACGATCGATGCGCGTATTCAGGCCATCACTGAGGAAGCTTTGCGATCTGTCGGCCGCGGCGCGGCCGTCGTCGTCGATCCAAACAACGGCGAGATTCTCGCAATGGCTTCGGTGCCATCGTTTGATCCAAATACTTTTGTCCCCAGTATCAAGGCGAAGGACTGGGCGGCGCTTCAGAAGGATGAAGCCAATCCGCTAATCAATCGCGCAGTGAGTGGGTTCCCTCCGGGTTCTACATTCAAGCTAATCACCTCGCTCGCCGGATTGCGTCGCGGCCTGGCGAAGCAGAGGTTTACGTGCAGCGGCGGTGTTCAGTACGGGGATCATTATTTCCAATGCTGGATCGCCGAAAAACATGGCTCGCATGGTACACTCGCCTTGCCTGATGCGATCAAGGTTTCGTGCAACGCTTTCTTCTATCAGTACGGCAACGCGGCAGGCATCGATTCCATCGATCGCGTCGGTGAGCTTCTTGGGTTAGGCAAACCTTCTGGACTGAACCTGACTGGCGAACAGCCGGGGGTGTTGCCAGGGCCCGACTGGATGCGGGTTAATTATCCCCAGGAAAGGTGGTCACAAGCGTATACGGCAAACGTTTCCATCGGTCAGGGGTATGATCTATGTACGCCTTTACAGATGGCGATGGCGTACGCGGCGCTCGCTAACCGTGGCATTTCTTACTACCCGCGCCTCGTGAAGAAGGTGCTCAATCAGGACGGAACACCGGTGTTGGACGAGGACGGAAAAATCGCTGTCCCCGATCAGCCCAAAGTGCATGCTGACTTCCGCACCGAGATTTCACCTGCCGATATCGAATTGGAACGACATGGTTTCTGGAATGTGATAAACGCAGACGGCGGAACCGGTGGACGGGCCCGCATAAGTGGTGTGCAGATGGCAGGAAAAACCGGGACGGCGCAGGCGAAATACAAAGGGAGGGAAGATACAATTTCGTGGTTTATTTGCTGGGCACCTTTCGACAATCCCAAATACACGGTCGCAGTGATGGTGCAGGGCGGAGAACATGGAGGCACCGTTGCGTGCCCAATCGCGGCGCGGATCATGGAACGCTCATTAGCGATGGACGAAGGCAAATTCGAAGCGCAGGTCGCCTGGCTTCCTCCGGCCCATAAGCCTAATCCGTTTCAAATGATCAAAGACGTTACTTTCAAGGATTCGGGATTAAGTAGTGGCGGCAGTGACGATGAGAATGCCAATGGCTCGCAAGGGTCAGACGTCCAGATGGCGGGCACGGGCGGTGATCCCGACGTTGAACCCGAAGCGGATTCCCAGGGGAAAGTAGCGCGGCGAGCTTCAGCACAGGCAGCTCGCCCTATCCCGGTTGCAGCGCCTCAGCCGCGACGCAACTTCTTTGAGCGGCTTTTCGGAGTAAAGCGTCAGCCGGCACCGCCTCCACCGCCGCCGCCCAGCCGGAAGCGCACAACCACAAGATGAACCTTCGGTCAGAATCGCTGTTGCAGATCGCATCGACAGCTCGGCTGATGACCGGTCAACCCCTTCATTGTTATGATAGACAAGGTGAGAAAGATTTTGGGTCTTCCTTCACGCAAAGCGGGCAACAAGCTCGTTCTGAGTGTGGAGAAGCTCGAGACCCGCGTGGCTCTGCTCGAGGGCGGCCGCCTCGAGGAGTATAACGTTGAGCGCAAGAGCTTACGCAACATCGTAGGCAGCGTTTACAAAGGTAAGGTCAAAAATATTGAGATGGGATTGAAGGCGATGTTCGTCGACATCGGCTTCGAAAAAAATGCGTTCCTTCACTTCTGGGACGCCATTCCTGCCGCACTCGACAGTGGCGTAGAAGAGATTGACAGACGCTCGAACAAGCGCCCTCGAAAACGGATCACGGTAAAAGAGATACCGAGCATATACCCGGTGGGTTCAGATGTGATCGTGCAGGTCACCAAAGGGCCCATCGGCACCAAAGGCCCGCGCGTCACAACGAATCTCAGCTTCGCCGGACGATATTTGGTCCTGATGCCATTCAGCGATCGCAGCGGTATCTCGCGGAAAATTGAAGAGCCAAAGGAACGCGAGCGGCTACGCAAAATTCTGCGCCAATTGGAGATTCCGGAAGGAGTTGGCGTGATCATCCGCACAGTGGGCGAAGGTCAGCGGGCCCGGTATTTTGTGCGGGACTTGCGAGTTCTGCTGGATCAATGGGCCAAAGTGGATCAAGCCATACGCGATAATCCGGCTCCATGCCGGCTGTTTGAAGAGCCCGACCTGGTCGAGCGCACGGTCCGCGATTTTCTCACCGAAGAAATCAACGAAATCGTCTGCGACGATCGCGGGGCAACCGATCGCATGATCGATATGGTCGGTCAGATCTCCCGTCGCGCCAGAAACCGCGTTCGGCACTACGACGGTGCCACGCCGATCTTCGAGACATACGGTGTGCAGAAACAGATTGATGACGCGTTTCACAGGCAAGTCTGGCTCAAATGTGGAGGATATATTGTGATCGACGAGACCGAAGCGCTGGTCGCCATTGATGTGAACACCGGACGCAACAAAGGTGGTCGGGACGTCGAGAAAACAATCTTGCAAACCAATCTCGAAGCGGCAGATGAGATTGCCCGCCAGCTTCGATTACGGAACATCGGCGGATTGATCATCGCTGACTTCATCGATATGAAGAGCCGCAAAGATCAGCAGGCGGTTTTCAATTTAATGAAGGAACGGCTCAAGCGCGACAAAGCCAGGACGCATGTGCTTCCGATCTCACAGCTCGGCCTGATGGAGATGACGCGCCAGAGAGCGCAGGAGAGCCTGAGCGACACGATTTACGAAAATTGTCCTTATTGTGGCGGCCGTGGCGTGGTGAAGACGACGATGAGCACGAGCGTGGAATTACACAGGACGCTTAACACCGTTATGCGCCGGTACCAAGACTCCATCCATGATATTCGAGTGATCCTGAATCCTGACGTTTTGAAGCGACTCAAGGAGGAAGACGAGGAACTCCTTGTGGAACTCGAGCGGCGTTATGCCGGTCGGCTGATGTTCCGGGGTGACCCCACGTTTCATCACGAGAAGTTTGTTATTACGGACGCTAATACCGGGGTAGAACTGAAGGCCTGAGGCTGTTCGGCACGGCCGGAAAAAGCTTGCAAATTTAGCCTAGTCGGCTCAGACTCACGGCATCCAAACGTGCCGCGAACGTTCTTTGCGTCTCCGCGTGCGATGTTTGGAGGGACTTAACCAAAAGGAGAAATAAATGAGAAAGCTGCTGTTGTGCCTGCTAGGGACCGCTTTGGTCGCTTCGGCCGCTTTTGCCGGGGTTGGCTATTCAGGCAAGGAAATCAAGCAGGTGGCTCCCCCGCCGTGCCCTGAGTGGTACGCCGACAGGGAATTCAACATTTCGCTTTGGGGCACGTACGCGTTCACTGGAAATAATTGGATAGAGGACCGGTATATCGAGGCTGATCACGCATGGGGCGGTGGCATCGATCTCAAATACTTTTTCATGCGTTATGTCGGGCTGGGCATTGAGGGCTGGGCGGTCGATGCTCGCCAGGCACGTCAGGATATCTTTGTGGATTTTAGCGACAATGCATTCGTAAGCAGTATTCAGCACCAGAGCAACGTGATCGGTGGTGTGCTGGGTACTCTCACCCTGCGTTACCCGATCCCCTGCACACGCTTTTCACCGTACATCTTTGGTGGAGCAGGCGGAATCTTTGGCGGAGGCCAGAAGCAAGTCAATGAACGCTTTGTCGAGCCGGGAGAAGGTTTCGACGTCGTAGCGACGACCGGTCATACAGATGCCGAGACGAGAGCGATCGGGCAGGTTGGCGGTGGAATGGAAATTCGCTTAACTCCGCATATCGGCTGGGTCAGTGATTTCAGCTGGAATTTTGTGGATGGTCCGAAGAATAACTTCGGAATGGTCCGCACCGGTGTGAATTTCGCGTTCTAAGCCGCTCCCACGAAACATTTGCTATGGCGGCGTCGGCACTGCTGGACGCCGCTTTTATTGTACGCGGCAGATTTGCGAAGCTAATCATGCGCACGAAATTGCAGTGATGTCGTTTACCGACACACTGGATAGCCTCGCCTTGAGGAAATCGGAGCTGATCGAGCGCTTTGAGCGTTTGATCGCGCCGAAGTCTGCGCAGGAATTAGAAGCCATGGCACAAACTTCTCGCGCGCTCACGTTGCAAAACTTTGGGCGGACGATGCGCCTCTTTGCGCCGCTGTATTTGTCGAACGAATGCATTAACAATTGTCAGTATTGCGGGTTCTCGCGTGATAATCCGATCCTGCGCGTCACACTTACAGTCGACCAAGTTGTGACCGAAGCGCAGCATCTCGAGCAACAGGGATTTCGCCAAATCCTTCTTGTCGCAGGCGAGCATCCGAAGTTTGTGAGCGGCGACTATCTCGCCGAGTGCGTGCGCGCGCTCGCGCCAGATTTCTCATCGATCTCGATTGAGGTCGGCCCATTGGGTACCGAAGATTACGCGCCAATTGTTGAAGCTGGCGCCGAAGGGCTCGTGGTCTACCAGGAGACATACAATCGTGGTGTGTACGCCGAGATGCATACGGTTGGGCCGAAGCGCGATTTTAATTACCGGCTCGAATGCGCTGAGCGTGGCTACCAGGCCGGTTTTCGCCGACTCGGAATCGGCGCACTTATCGGCCTAACGAGGTGGCAGGATGAAGCCGTCGCACTGGCTGCACACCTGGAACATTTGTTCAAACACTGTTGGCAAGCGCAAATTACCGTGAGCGTGCCCCGTTTGCGTCCGGCGGCAGGCGGATTCCGGCCGCCATTCACGATGAGCGACCAAGAGCTTGTGCAATTGGTGTGCGCTTTGCGCATTACATTTCCGCAGGTTGGCATTGTGCTCAGCACACGCGAGCGCCCGCCGCTCCGCGATGCGCTCGCGGCGATCGGAGTAACCATGATGAGCGCCGGCAGCCATACCGAACCCGGTGGTTACACCCGGCAAGGCCTGGAACATCTCCACCGAACCGTGCGTGGCCGTATCGTCGCGCCGGAGTACCAGGACGGTGAAGATCAACTCGCTACCGGACAATTTGAGATCAGCGACCAACGTGCCCCTGCCGAAATTGCCGCGGTCCTTCGCCGTCGCGGGCTCGAGCCGGTTTGGAAAGATTGGGATCAGGCTCTTTGCCGCGTATGAAGATTGCACTCAACGGCGAATCTGTGGACGCGCGACATGCGAAAACGATCGCCGAACTGATTGACCATTACCAATTGCCCCCTCAATCGATTTTGGTTGAGCATAATGGCCTCGCCTTGCATCGCCACGAATGGCCAGAACGCCGACTTACTGAAGGCGACCGCGTCGAGCTTATCCGCGTGGTTGCCGGCGGATAACTAAGGCTATTAAGCTTGAGCTGCGCTTTTCACCACCACGCGCATCCCATCACTTTGAATGACAGTCACTGGTGTTTCCTGGGCAATGAATTCCCCTTCGGTGACAACGTCGACAACGTGATCCGCGAAACGCGCTTTGCCGCTGGGTCTCAACACAGTCACGGCCGTGCCTAGCATTCCGGGCGCGAGCGCCAGTGCGGTTGCAAAGTGCCGCGGCGCACCCGCCAAAGATGGTCCGGGAGGATTCGATTCAATTAACGCAAAGCGCCGGTATAAACTCGTACGCGGAAGATACCGCGCAAGAAGCGCAATGACGATCAACGCCCCCGCGAGCGCGATGAACATGTTGAGCAAAGGGGTAGCAAGCATTTTTCCGCTTGGTAGAAGCGGTTGCTGCGGGTAACGGTCAATCATCGTCCACAGCAACGATGCGATGATGAGAAATACACCAAGAACTCCGAAAATAATCGTGCTGTGCGCGAAGAAAAGTACTTCGATCAGCACCAGAAATATTCCGAGAACGAAAAGGGCAACAACCTCCCAGCCGGCGAGTCCGGCGAGATAATGGCCGAGGAAAAAGAGCGCGAAACAAATAGCAGAGATAACGCCGGGCCAGGTGACGCCGGGAATCTTGAATTCCAAATACGCCCCGAGAATACCCCCAAGCAGCAACAAAGGCGCAAGTTCGGTGATCCAAAATGCGAGCTGCTCAAACCCGGTTGGCTCGATCCTGATGATGTTCCCCTTAAGTCCGGCTTTCTTGGTAAGATCGTCAATCGAATCAACAACGCCTTCGGCGAGTAACGGTTTGCCGTTGATCCTTTCAGCGGCTTCCTGAGCGTTGAGAGTAAGGATCGCGCCTTTTGGATGTACGACGCGGTCCCCGATTTTCACTTCCTTCTCCTTGTTCATGAACGCTTCGGCGAGGTCTGGATTATGGCCGTTTTTGATGGCCGAGCCTCGGACGAGTGCGGACCAATATGAAATCGTTTTTTCCTTTGCCGTGGTGGGCAGATCTTCGCCCGTCGAAAGGACCGGCGCCGCCGCGCCAATCGCACTCACCGGCGCCATGTAAATGTGTCGCGTGGCGATGACAATGAGCGCGCCGGCCGATCCTGCGTTGGTGTTAATAAACGTGTACGTGGGGATTCTGATTTGATTAAGCGCGTTGATTATCTCCGTCGCTGTGTCGAGGCGGCCGCCGTACGTGTTCACGTCGAACACGACCGCCGAGGCATCGTTGCCCTCAGCGGTTTTCACGGCGCGCCGCAAAAACGTCAGCAGTGACGGCGCGACTTCACCGTGGACAGGCACAACAACGACATCGCCCTTGTGAATCGTTTCGCGGGCCGAAACCGACGCAGCGACGCCAATGACGGAAACGACGCAAATGCTGATCGCGAACATCTTCATGTTTTCAATTGATCAGGTGCGGATAAGCTTGGCAGTTTCTCCGTGGCAATTCCATCAGAAACAATCGAGCAGATCGCGGCGGCAAACGATATCGTCGAACTGATTGGTTCGTATTTTCCGCTGAAACGCGCAGGAGCGAATTTCAAGGCTCTCTGCCCGTTTCATCAGGAAAAAACGCCGTCGTTCATGGTGAGCCCGAGCCGCCAGACATTTCATTGTTTCGGGTGCGGCGCCGGAGGCAGCGCTTTCCGTTTCGTAATGGAATACGAGCACGTCGATTTTCCAGCAGCCGTGCGAAAGCTCGCGGACCGTGCCGGGATCGCCATAGTCGAAGAACGCGGCGCCGCAGACGCAGATCGACAATACGAGACGCGCCGCAAGTTGTTAAAATTACATGCCGAAGCTGCGGAGTGGTTCCACAAAAATCTCACCAAAAAGGAGGTCGGGGAACCCGCACGGAAATATCTCAAGCAGCGCGGAATCACAGCCGAAATCGCGAAGCATTGGCAGCTTGGCTACGCGCCGGATGAATGGGACGCGTTCGGGAGTTGGGCTCGTGGCCAAGGCTATGATGCGCGGGATCTCATTGCCAGCGGCCTGATCAAAACTAAGGACGACGATCAAACAGCGAACGCCAATCCTCGAGGGTCGTACGATCGGTTTCGAGACCGGATCATGTTTCCCATCTGCAACGATGTTGGTGAAGTGATCGCATTTAGCGGTCGATTGCTAAAAGCCGAGGAAGGCGCGGCGAAATACCTGAATTCACCGGAGACGCAGCTTTTTCGAAAAGGCAACGTCCTTTTTGGATTGCACAAGTCGAAGCGCGCTTTGATCGAAGCGAATTCTGCGGTCGTGTGCGAAGGCCAGCTCGATTTAATCAGTTTGTTCGAGGCAGGTATTACGAATGTTGTCGCGCCACAGGGGACTGCGTTCACAGAAAATCAGGCGCGCATTTTGAAGCGATACGTCAACGAAGTGGTACTCTGTTTCGATTCCGATGCAGCCGGTGCCAAAGCCGCCGAGCGCTCTCTCGATGCACTTCTGGAAAACGACTTTATCATTCGCGTGGTGGAGTTGCCGCCGGGTGAAGACCCCGATTCGCTTGTGCGCCGCGAGGGAAAAGAGAAGTTCGACGAACGCGTGGCGAACGCTCGGGATTTTTTTGATTACTTGATCGACCGGCAGATTGCGAGCATCGATTTAAGTTCGATAGGCGCAAAGATCCAAGCTGCGCGCGATTTGGCGGCGACGGTGTCGCGAGTGCACGATCCAGTCCTGCTGGGAGAAGTGATCAACAAAGCATCGGCACGTCTCGGTGTTCTGCCGGCGGATTTCAAATCACTACTGGCAACGCGCGCTCGCGCACCAGATAGGCCTGTGAACGCAAGTACAGCGCAAGTTCGCGCCGCACCGAGTCCACCACATGATGTTGCCATGCTTTGTCTGCTGGCGTTGCGCAATGCTGACGCATGCAATTTCCTTCACGCCCAAACGTGGCGCGAGATTCTCGAGCAAGTACCCGATTCGGATCTTTTGATCCGGATTCTCGAAAGCGAACTTGAGCCGGACGACACGGCATCACTCAACGCGTTCATGGCTACGCTTTCGCCGGAGGAAGAACGGCTCGTGTCGTCATGGTTGATGCAGAAGATGCCGACGGCTGCAGAAATCGTAGTCGAGAAGTGGTGGCAGGGGATCTGTCATGGTGTTGTGCGACGCCGTTTGGAGACGGCAAAAAACCGGATCAAGGTCGCCGGGTTGAGTGCTGGTGAGGTTTTAAATTTGCAAAAACAAATTCTTGACCTGCAGGAACAGCTCCACGACTTTTGTCGGCCCGTCGGCGGGAGGGAGACATAGGTGTCTCCAACTGCCGCGTGGGAGACCGAAGGTCTTAGACCAAATCCTTAACCGAACCAACTTGGCAAGGCATTCGAAACGAAGGGGGGGCAGCCGACAGTCGTCGGCTCGTCGGCTTAAAGTCAGCAGACACCGGAGCGTACCGAAAAAGCGTTTGAATTCACAAGGAAATCACAGCAAGCCGCCGCGCGTCACAAGTCGAAAGCGCGGGCGTATCAAGTCGTCCTCAGTTAAAGGAAAGCGCAATGGATCTCTTTCGATGCCGGCACTCGGGGTGACGGGTTTGTATTCTTCGGTTGAAGTT
This sequence comes from Nitrospirota bacterium, assembly GCA_050257685.1. Taxonomy (GTDB): domain Bacteria; phylum Verrucomicrobiota; class Verrucomicrobiia; order Chthoniobacterales; family UBA10450; genus Udaeobacter. Next base: position 1,027 of record JBLMXH010000281.1, on the reverse strand, counting down.
CAAGCCCGTATTCGCGAGCTGATCAAGCTGGCCAAAGAGCAAGGTTATCTCACGTTCGACGATCTAAACGAGGCATTACCGGAAGGGATTACCGACGCAGACGAACTCGACTTGATTCTCACACGTCTGCGTCGTCTGGAGATCGACATCATTGAGCCCTCCGAGGTTGACCGCTACAGGGACGGCAAGAAAGACGTCGACGATGAGGAAGAGGAAGAAGAAACCAGAGCGGCAACCAAGGTTGATATTCTGGATGACCCCGTCCGAATGTATCTGAAGCAGATGGGGCAGGTCCCGCTGCTGACTCGAGACCAGGAGGTCCAGATCTCGAAGCGAATTGAAGAGGCTGAAGTGATGGTGCAAAAACATCTCAGCCGCTTCGGCTTTGTTGCCCGCGGACATCTGGATCTCGCTCAGAAACTCATCGAAGGCCGGGAGCGGTTCGATCGCGTGATCCTCGATAAAAAGATCGAAAGCCGCGAGAGATACATGAAGAACCTGCCGCGTTTGTGTAAGCAGGTGGAGCAATTGAGCGCGTCCATCAACCGGCATTTTTCCGAGCTTGTGCGCGATCTTTCAAAGAGGGTTTCGCAAAAGCACAAGCCACTGCAAAGAACAATGGTGACCCTCCAAAAGATTTATCCTCGTTTTTACTTCAAGCAGCGGGTCACCGAAGAGTTCGTGCATCTGGCGGACGAGGCACATCACACGTCGCTTTATCTCCAGACTGAGCTCGCCAAAAATCCTCGCAGCAAGAAACGGCGGTTGCAGCTTCAGAACAAGGTGCGCGATCTGGAAATAAACCTGTGGTTTTCGCTTTCGGATTATTCCGAGGAATATCGGACACTGAAAACCTGGCTACGCCAGGCATTTAAGGCCAAAACCGAAATGGTCGAGGCGAATCTTCGTCTCGTCATTTCCATCGCGAAGAAATACACCAATCGCGGTTTGTCGTTTCTCGACCTTATCCAGGAAGGAAACATGGGACTGATGAAGGCGGTCGAGAAGTTTGAGTATCGGCGCGGAT
>JBLMXH010000280.1:0-15555 GCA_050257685.1 Nitrospirota bacterium | reverse complement strand
GAAGACCCGCGAAGAGGTCTGCGAGTAGAAGTTGCCAAAGGCGGTTGTTCCGGTCTGCATTATGAGATGACCCTTGGCGAACGAGAAGAAGGCGATGCGATAATCGAGCGCGAGGGCGTGCAATTTTTCATCGATGACGAAAGCGTCTCGTACCTGCGGGGTGCGACCCTGGATTTCACTGACGGTTTAACCGGCACCGGTTTTCGAATCGTCAATCCAAATGCGTCGCGTACGTGCGGGTGCGGTTCTTCATTTGAAGCGGCGCACTCAGCTTGAAACCGGGAATCGTCGCGCGCTGAACTGATGGACTACGGCAGCCAATCGTACAATCCGTACGACGAGCCGTACGCGCGTCCCCCTGAGCGCATCAATTATTTCGCCTGGACGGTTGCGATTTTGCTTTTAATTGGGTTCGCCCTCGCTGCGTGGCTCGGAAGTTTTTACATTTTCAATCAACCGGAGCGGCCTGACAGCTATCGGATTCTGCAAAAGCTGCACAAGATTGAGCCGCCGAAACGATTCGAATTAACAGCCGCGCCCCCGGGCGAATTCCTTAACGCAAGTCAGCTCTACGAGCGTTACGTCGGAATGGGCGCCGCGGAGCTCGCGAAAAATAACGCGGAGCTCCTACGCAATTACATTCGAAATTATCAGCAGGTCCGCGGCTTGGTTCCGTACGTAGTGGGCCGCTACACAATTATTGCAGTACGCGAACTCGGCCCGGAAGATGTGTTTCCAACCGGTATGGCGGCGCTAACCGCTGCCGTCGATAGCGGCGAGTTGCTGATGGAACACGTTTATCCTGCCAAGCCTGAAGCCCTGCCCCTGATGAAGCAGACGCTCACGGTGGGGTTGGAGGTAAAACTGGAGCGAACACACGACGTTTCTGCGGTGATTCATGCCGAGCGATTAATTGATGGCCGAATTCTCGTGACCTCCGTTCCCTTGTTGTATGGAAGCTATACGGTTACGCGCGGGCTCGGCACGTTTCGGCTGGAACCACCGCTTAGTCTCAATCTCGTCGCAGGCTGGCCCGTATTTAAATCGGAAGAACGCACTTCCATTGAAAAACGTCTCGCCGAATACCGACAGAAGATGGCAGCAGCTCAAACCGGCCCGATCCCCATACCTGGCGCAAGCGCCACTCCGCCGCCTGCCAGGAATGAACTCGTGCGCATCGAACAAGCCAGGCCTGTGGCGCCATTGGCCATGACTCCACCAGTCGTCGCAAGCAATGACAAGCTCGCGAAACCGACGCCAGTGCCGAGAGGCAAAAAAGGCAAAAAACAAAAGCTCGAATCTCCGGCCCCGGCAGCGACTCCGGCGCAGGCAGTGGCCGCCCAGAATAAACCCGCACCAGCCGGCACACCTATTACCGTTGCGTCAGCGCTCGCTCCTCCGACCGCGCTGAACGTTCCCGTAGCGACGGCAGCGCCAGCCTCAAAACTCCCGGAGACTTCATCAGCAGCACAGAGTTCACCAGTTACAATGGCTACGCCCGTACCCGTTTTGCCTGCTCAACCTGCTCCGGCCGGTACTCCCAGTGTAGCTCTTGCGTCCAATGCCGGCGGAGGCAGTTGGAAAACGTTTGCGCCAGGCAGAATGCCTCTAGGAAGGCTGATCGCGACCGGCGACCTGAACGATGTAGCCGATCATGGACTCGCTGGCGAACGCATTTACTTGAAAGGTCAGTTCGTGGTGAATTTCGCCGATGCCAACAAAGCGGTGTTGCGTCCGCGCACGACATTGACAAGCAAAGTGCTGCACCTTGGTGGCGGTTCATCGACACGCATCATTGTAGAATTTCCCCGCGGATACACTCCTCCACCTCAAGGCGCTGTCATCAACCGGGATGAGACGCGGCCCTACGAGATCACCGAAGTGCGCAAACAAGAAGACGGACAACTGAACGTCTTTGTGCGCGAGATCATGCAACCGAACTAATCGGCTTGCTACGCTTCGAATCGAAACCGTAGCGCGCCTTTGCCTCGATTAGTTGGTGCGTGAGCGCAGAATCATTTTGCCGTCGCGGATTTCAATTGTGCCAATATCGTATGCGTTGCGTTGCTCAGTCACATACTCGCGAAGGTGTCTGGAACGATATTTCCAATCTAAAAAATCCGTGGGCACTTGCTCGCCGTTCACAAGAAGACGAGTGAACCGCGGGGTATCGGGTGGTTGCGCACCATCTAGTTCGATCACGACCTGGCCGTTGAAATAATAGCCACGTCTGCCGAGAAATCCTCCGATAGGCACACTCGTCTCCAAACGGAGTTGATCCCCGTCAATCGAGACAAACAATTTTCCGCGTAAGCCCTCGGTTGTGGCGATCAACGCGTTGATGTCATCCGCGCTCAACTCAATCTCCGCTGGTTGACCCGCGCGCGTTTTCTGTTCGAAATCCTGCCACAGATCCTGCGCACGTTGAATTTGTTGGTCCGAACCGCTGAATTCAGGAACAGGCGCTGGGGCTTCAGCAATCGAACGCGTTTTAGCCAGCCAATAACTGCCGTAGAACAACGCCGAGTGGCGGTGAAGACCCCAATACATTCCGGCAAGCCCTGCAATCGCCAGCACGATCGCAAATATCAACAGAGTCAGGCAGCCCCGTGCGAAACAGCCCAATTTTTTTCTTCGCGGCGGCGCCTCCACCCAGGTGTTCATAAACGAGAGTAACTCCTTACCTCGTTACACCGTCGCGTCGGATTCACCATTCAACCATTTAACGTTTTAAGGTGGCGAAGCGATCTTCTCCTGCGCTTCCATTAATTTATCGTACAAGGCACGCAAACCATCTGAGAGCACGCGCGCGCCGCCGATGATCGGCATGAAATTCGTGTCTCCAGTCCAGCGCGGCACGATGTGAACGTGCAAGTGATCGGGCACACCTGCACCCGCACACTCGCCGAGGTTCAGACCGATGTTGAATCCCTGTGCCTTTACTGCGGCGCGCAAAAGCGCCTGCGCGTGAACCACCAGATTCCATAACTCAACGACCTCATTCTCGCCGAGGGCTGACAGGTCAGCGACTTTCCGATATGGCACTGCCATCAGATGTCCAACCGTGTAAGGATACCGGTTCATCATCAGGAACGCATTTTTCCGTCGCGTGATTACAAGATGTTCGGCGTCGTCGCTAGCTCGCCCGGCCGTTGCTAGAAAATCACGGTCGCGTGGTTCCTTCTCGAAGTACTCGACACGCCACGGAGCCCAGAGTGTCTCCAATTCTTTTTTCGGAAATTGTTCCATAGGAATATGAGCTCGTTACGAGACTAAAATCACCCGCCGTAAAGTCGAGCCGGCATTTTAACCCCTTCCTCTCATTCGGAGCGATTTCGAGAATGGAGTCGCTGGGAATCCCGCAATATCGACGAGGTTGGTGAACGTGAATTGAGTGACTGAATCTCTCCACGCTTGTCGCTCTCGTCATCGAAGTCCAGGCGACCGGCGCCAAGTTTAAGCTTGTACCTTAGGACGGCGACATTTTTATCGCCACCCTATGCCGACGGGCAACTTTGGTCCCATAGTGGATTTGGATTACATGACAAAAGGATTTGCGCAGTTTCAAATGGATAAGGACGGGAAATTGAATTTACTGCATCTTTCCACTCAAGATGGTCAGGCTTATCAGTTTCGTCGTGAATAGATGTTTAAACCGGAGCAGGTCACAATGCCTATCGGTTTGGATTACAAACCTTTTCTGTTAGCTATTAGCAGCATTATGTCGTTCGCTGCTCGAGCCTTTGTGATCTGTGTTACTTTTGTTAATCCGTTTCACTCCGTGAGCGCTTCTGCTGGAGGAAACAAGGAATTCGCTGGACTGGTCGACATCGGTGGTCACCGTAAAATGTACCTCGAATGCAAAGGCACCGGTTCTCCTACAGTCGTGCTCATATCGGGAACGCGAGGGGCTCACGATGATTGGACCGATCTGATTGATTCCAAAAATCCGGCTGGCGCGATGAAGGCTGGTGAATCAGCTGTGTTCCCGCAGGTTAGCAGGTTTACCCGGGTGTGTGCTTACGACCGCCCGGGAACTACCCAGAACGATAACACAGTGACCGATTCCACGCCTGTGCTACAGCCGACTACGGCACAACAAGGAGTCGCGGACCTGCATGCACTGCTAAATGCAGCCAACGAACCGGTGCCGTACGTTCTCGTCGGACATTCCTGGGGTGGTCTGATTGCCAGGCTGTTTGCGAGCACGTACCCCGACGAGGTGGCCGGTCTCGTGTTGGTTGACCCCGCCTCCGAATTTCTAAAGACTTCGCTAACGCCTGAGCAGTGGGCGACGTATATCAAAGCCACGAAGAAGTTGATCGAACCCAAAGGCCTGGAGGCTCCCGACCACGCGCGCACTCTTGATCTGCTTCATGGCACTCCCGCGGTAAACTCGATGCCAATTGTCGTGCTTACCTCAGATAAGCGATTTGACTTTGGCGCCGGCGGACCTGAGACGTGGGGGGCGTGGCGATCCGCTCACGATCGTCTCGCAAAGCTTCTCAACGCGAAGCACATCAGCGACACGAACAGCGGCCACGCCATACAGATGGAGCAACCACAACTGGTGGTCGACGCAATCCGGGAGGTCGTCGCGGCAGTTCGTAGTGGGAGCCGTCACATAGGGCACAACAAGAAACACCCCGAGTTGCCTCCAATCGCCGGAAGCTCGGGTATCGCACTTGAAAAAGCTCTTGAATAGACGTTCGCCAAATCAGGTTTGCCAGAGCAATAGTAGGTTTATAGATTCCCGCACAGGTGCAGTCTGGGCGTTCATCGCCAATGCCGACGAAGGCACCCGTGAGGCCTTAATCCCAGCGCGGAAAGCACTTCAGTCGATAGTCGAACGTTTGACAGTGCCTTCCAAGAAGTGCGCATGATAAGATGACGCTATGCCCGGCTTTCAGATCAGCTATCTGGTTGAATATCCGCAATACATTCCACAATTGACGCAGTGGATGTTTGAGGAGTGGGATGTGATTTTAGGTGAGAAAACGCCTGAGGCTCGAATCAAGAAGCTGAACGCGCACATGAACCGGGATCAATTGCCTGTTGGATGGGTTGCACATGCGAATGGGCAACTTCTCGGAAGTGCAGCGCTGCGCGTGCATGATCTCGAAGGACGCGAAGACCTGACGCCGTGGCTCGGCGGAGTATTTGTCGGCGCGCAGTTTCGGCGTCGTGGTATTGGTGAGGCGTTATGCACTACGGTAGAGAAAGCAGCCCGGTCGCGCGGCGTAGGCACCCTTTATCTATTTACGCTCGACAAGCAGGCATGGTATTCACGGCAAGGCTGGACAGTTTTTGCGCCATGCGTTTGGCACGAGCGGCGCGGGGACATCATGTCGAAACGACTGCAACGTGCCTAACGATCCAATGAAGCGACAACTTCGATTGGACTCCTTGTTTATCGTTGTTGTTTTCATCATTGAATCGCTGCCGATGGCAATCTCTCACGCTGCGGAAAACGGCAACTTCGCCGGAATGGTGGACATTGGGGGTAACCGCAAGATGTACCTCAAATGTAGCGGCAGTGGATCGCCTACCGTGGTCCTGGTAGGCGGCCTGAGGGCTTGTGCGGACGATTGGAACATTTCCGACAAATCCAAGCCGACGGTGTTTGCTGAGGTTGCAAAATTCACCCGTGTGTGTTCCTACGATCGCCCGGGAACACCGGTTGGCGACAAGCCAAGTCGCAGCGAGCCCGTGCACCAGCCCACCACCGCGAAGAATGCAGTAGACGATTTGCACGCCCTATTGACCGGCGCTGATGAGCCTCGACCTTACGTGCTTGTTGGGCACTCGTACGGAGGTTTGGTCGTTAGGCTGTATGCCAGCACCTATCCCGACGATGGTATCCGGGCTCGTGCTCGTTGACGCTCTCACCGAAGGCCTTCAAGATGCAGAGACAGCGCAACAATGGCCGATCCAGCGGAAGCTAGTTCAGAATGACGATTCCGAAAGCCTGGCGTTATATCCACCTTTCGAAAGAATCGACGTGGACCGTAGCTACGATCAAATTCGCACCGCCCCCGCGCTCCATTCCATGCCCATCATTGTTCTGTCGGCGGACCACCCGTCGGGTCCTCAAGTCAAATCAATGATCGCGGCTGGTAATTTGCCAAGGGACGTGCCGCCGGACTTCGGCTACGTCGTCGATGCTGCGCAGAAAAAAGCACAGAAACGGCTCGCGAAACTTGTGCCAAATGAAAACATATTACCAACACGAATAGCGGCCATGAGATACACAAAGAGCAGCCGCAACTCGTGATTGATGCAATCCGTGAAGTTGTTGAAGCGGTGCGCAGCGGAAGACGACAGTTAAAGCGGTGAGTCAATCCGCATCCGGATCCGGTTGTCCTTCGTTTGATGGCTGTGATTGATCTTGCGCGAGTTCGTGCAGGAGCTGGCGTCCAATCACGGTGGCGTGTTGTTTGCCTCGGTTAACGAGAATGACGACGCCTAACCGCTTCTCCGGAGCGAATCCGATGTACGTCGATGTGTTGTTCAGCCCTCCATTCTTGTCGATGATTCTGAGGTTTCCGCTGCTGACGTCCTGCCATGCGAGACCTTGCTTGAAGTGCGGGTTCACCGTGAACACGGGCTGCTGCGCTAAAGCCATGGCATTCTCCATCGGCTCATGCCCGCCAAGGTCGCCCATGTTTGCCGCGAGGAACGTAGCCATATCACGTGAGGACGAATAAATCTGACCGGCACCGGGCCACTGAAAAATTCCTTCTTGCTCAGTACCCGGGCGGCCGATCGGGCGCCCCGCCGGGCCGTAGCCCTGCACCGCACGGCCTAGCAAATCGCGCGGCAACGGCAGCGCGGTCGAACTCATCCCGAGCGGTGCGGTAATCCGTTCCCGCATCAACGCGGCAAACTGTGTGTTGAAGCGGCGTTCCAGTGCAACCCGCAACAGAACCATCGCCGCATTGGAATAAAGATACTGCTGCCCGGGTTCGTGATTAGGACCTGCCTTCCAGGAATTAAGGAATCGCACAAAATCGGGCCACGTGTACTTGCCTCGATGCCCCCGCTCTTGCGGACTGCGCGGCAATCCCGACGTGTGACTCGCCATCTGTCCCAGGGTCACGCGCCGAATGTCGCCACCCCTTTGCAATTCGGTGACATACTTGGCGACGGAGTCGTCGAGACTTAGCTCGCCCCGTTTGACCGCTTCGGCCAGTGCAGTCGTCGCAAACAACTTGCCTACCGACCCTAGATTGAAGATCGAGTCGGCCGTGACTCGTTCGTGCCTGGCGTCATTCGCGAAGCCGTAGTTAAAAAACTGCGTCTGACCATTCACTCGAACCGCCACGGCGACGCCTCCTCCCTCGCCCTGCTTCGGCAGGATTGGTTGCACTTTTTGCGCAACGATCTGTTCAACGTTCCCCTGTCCGTACGCACACGCGCCACCAATGACAGCTGCGATTGCGATCGAAAAAGTCTTGGTTCGATTCATCGCGCGATTCTTTACTGCTCAGTGGATGTTAGCAATCCTGTTGCGCGCGCGCAGAGCAAAAAATGGTTTGCTGAAATGGTTATTGGCCTGGCCGACACGGCCGTCTGTGGAGTGCGGCGGTCCCGCGATGGAGGGACCGCCTAAAAATTCGCCACGGCGAATCCGTCCTGTGGAGTGCGCGGACATGTCCGCGCACTCGAAAACCGAACGTGACATTCTTGACCCGTCTTTTCATAATCAGCGCGTGCGCACGTTGACGAAGTCCGCCGTGAACGGTTCGTGTGGCAATGTTGCGGAGCGCTACGTGCAAATGCGCGACACGACTTGTGTTCATGAGCATGCGCTGTTTGTCGTGCCACGAACTCCCTCAGAGCTGGAGCTGCAGGCGCGGTGGTTCGCCGGAGATTTTGGAAGAGAGTTGGTCGGAACGAACGGCGACCAAATCGACGTGATTCAGTTCGGCGTTTGGAACCGTGAGGCCGGTCCGGATTTTCGTGATGCTGCAATTCGGATCAACGGCCGTGAACCAATTCACGGTTGCATTGAAATCGATCTGCTCGATCGCAGCTGGGAATCGCATGGTCACGCGACCAATCCAGCATTTGAAACAACTGTGCTCCACGTGTTCGTGGAGAGGAGTGATCGTGCGTTTTTCACGCGGACACTCTCCAACCGCAACGTGCCGCAGGTCTGGATTGATCCAACAAAATTGCCGGAAGCATTTACCCAAAACATCCCACTCGCACGGCCCGGGCGGTGTCAGTCGCCGCTGAAGAACCTACCCGAGGAACGCGTCCGCGGTGTGCTCGATGCCGCTGCGCAATTTCGTTTGCGACAAAAAGCGAATCGGATTCGCAACAAGATCGACCTGCATGGACGCGATGAAACACTTTTCCAGGAGATCGCAACGGCACTCGGTTACAAGGAAAACAAGTTGCCCTTCACGCTTCTCACACAGCGTTTGCCGCTGCGCTCGCTGCGCGAGGACTTTGAGCATTGCGAAGCGTTGCTCTTTGGCACAGCGGGTTTCCTGGAGGCGCCGGATCTCGACATTTATAAAAAGTCGGCGCGCGAATATGTGCGCCAACTTTGGGATCGTTGGTGGCCGCATCGCGATCATCTGCAGCGACTGATTCTGTCGCCAAAGGCCTGGCACCTCAGCGGCACGCGTCCGTTAAATCATCCGCAGCGGCGTCTTGCTGCGCTTGCTGTGCTAGCGCGCGAATGGCCGCGTTTTCAGCGAGCGGCAGGAAAAAGCAGCGTCGCAGCGGCGAATAACTTCTTTCAAGGGCTCGAACATCCGTTCTGGAATTTTCATTACACACTTGCCTCTAAAGCATCACCAAAACAGATGGCGTTGGTCGGCGAATCGCGTGTCGTGGAAATTCTGGCAAATGTGCTGTTTCCATTCTGGGCGGCTTACGAGCTCAAAGCCCATGCCTCGCCGACGACGCAGCTTTGGACGGAATACGCTAATCTACCGGCGCAATTATCGAATCGGCGCGTCGAAACCGCTGCCACGCGCCTTTTCGGAAGTGACCCTCGCCGGCAAGAATTTCTGCGCACTGTCGCCCACCAACAAGGGCTGCTTCAGATCTACGAAGATTTTTGCATGCAGGACAATTCGGATTGTTCCCAATGTCCGTTCCCGGAGCAGATGGCAAATTGGACGTGATTGGTTGAAGAGTTGAAGCGTTGAATAGTTGAAGCGTTAAAGCGCGCAGTCATCCTGAGCGAAGCGCAGCGAAGTCGAAGGATCCCGTTTCAACACCGAATAGTAAGGCAACGGGATAGAAGGCCTGGCCTCGCGGACTTCGTCCTCTACGTTGCAGTCTCGACTTCGCTCCGAATGACAAAGAACGAAACGCCTCAATGAAAACGTTGTGCAAGCGCACTTCAGAGGGCATAATCCCGCCGCCATGCAATACCCCCCAAAAACTCCTCCCCCGCAAAAGTTCGCGATCGCGGGGGCGCGATCGCCAGCACGCGAGGCGCGTGCGCTCCCCGGAACAAACCGCGCATTCACCCTTATTGAGTTGCTCGTCGTCATTGCCATTATTGCAATCCTGGTCGGTTTGCTCTTCCCCGCGTTCAAAGCCGTCCAAAATCAGGCTAGGAGCACGCAGGCAAAGAACGATCTCACCCAAATCGTGAACGCGGTGAATGCGTTTTATACCGATTACGGCAAGTATCCGGGAGTCACTGCAGACACGATCATCACAAGTTCGAGCACGCCGACTCATGCGGACATTATGTGTACACTGCGAGCAGTTTCGTGCGGCGCGAATACGGCCAACGCAGTCAACACTCGGCAGATCGTGTTCATCAATCCTGCCGACGCAAAAGATCAAACAAATCCGCACAGCGGCATCAGCACTTCTAACAATCAGTGGTACGATGCTTGGGGCACGCCATATCTGATGGAGATCGACGGAAGCTATGATAATCAAGTCGCCAATCCTTACACTGCAAATGCTGGGGCGACGCCAAATCTATTTATCGGTGTTATAGCATGGTCTCTCGGCGCAGATGGCGTGGGCGCGACTGCTGCCGCAAGCGGCGACAAGAACACTGGCACCTACGCGGACGACGTGATTTCGTGGCAGTAATTTCCGAGCCTTGATAACGCGAGCGTCCGCTATCTGAGCGGACGGAACTCCGATTCGTTGTCGGCGAGAGTAGGGCGGCAGTCCTCTGCACGCCGATTCCATGTGTCATTCAACCCGCGGCGCGCACCTAGTGACGCGCGCTGCCGAACGCGAACCGCTCAGGACAGCGCACACTAAAGCCGCTGGACGGTTTCGGTTGCAATCGGCAACCGCGACTCTAAAATCGAAAATCTCCTCGCGGGTGTAGTTCAATGGTAGAACGGCAGCTTCCCAAGCTGCACACGAGGGTTCGATTCCCTTCACCCGCTCGTTAATCTTCCCTCAGCAAGGCAAAATTATCTCTCGACTATGCTGCCTCGGGCATTTAACCATTTGGAATGGCACAAAGGAAAGAAAATCCAACACCGCCGCCGCCTGAGCCTCCTCCCTCAGGGAGTAGCCACTAGCCAGTCGCAATCTTCAGCCGGTTAGACGAGCGCCTTTCGAAAGCGAAACGCGCTACCTGCGCATTGCGCACAGTTGCCGCACTTTTTTGGTCACTCAATTTTTGGTGGCGACATGCGACACCAAGCTTAGCGTCCCCCGAAAAATCGCCTGAACGAATTGAACAGCCGGCCCGGGAATGTACGCGCTTTCTGAGGTCCATTCGGCGCTTGTTGCGCGAACGGCCATTGCGATCCGCCGTGCACCTGGCAGGCAACGGTTGGTATTTTGTCGACCGGCAAATCGATGTTGTAAGCAGAGCCGGCCGCCGTGCAACCGGTAGTGGCGAGTTGATTTGAAATCGAGCAGACGGTCGCACGTTGGATTGGCATTTTCGGTTGCAACGGCTCGGCCGGATAATGGCGCGATGCCTTGTTCATGACCTGGGTCCACACTGGCAACGCCAGAGCGGCGCCGTAACCGCGCGAGACAATTGTCGCTGGCTGATCGAATCCGACCCACACACCGCAGGTCAAGGTGCTTGTATACCCAACGAACCAGGCGTCCTTGTAATCATTCGTTGTGCCAGTCTTACCTGCTGCCGGTAGTCTGAAGCCTAACGAGCGCGCACTGGCGGCAGTGCCTTTGGTTAAGACGTCCTCCATCACTTCCGAAGTCATCCAGGCTGCACCGGGGTCAATTGCCTGCGACGTGATATGCGCCGCGAGATAAATCGGTTTGTGTTGCTGATCGTCGATGCGTTCGATGATGTATGCCTGTTTGCGCACTCCGACGTTGGGAAAAACAGTGTAAGCGGACGTCAGATCTCGCAGGTCGGTCTCGAAGGAGCCGATGTAGCTGGCCGGGCCGTGTGGAATATTTTGAGCTATGCCCAGATCGTTTGCGACTTTTTGCACCGCATCGAGTCCGGCAAATTGTCCAACACGCACGCTCATCGTGTTGCGCGAATGAACGAGACCATATGAGCAAGGCATGACGCCTCCAAATGTGCCGTCCGAATTTGCGGGCGACCAATTTCCAGCTCCGTCGATTTCGCCGGGCTGAATCGGACCATCGCTGATTGCGGCACCAGGCAGCAAGCCGTGACTGAATGCAACGGCATAGACAAAAGGCTTGAACGCCGAACCCACCTGCCGATTCGCGGGAGCCAGGGCCCGATTGAATTTGCTTTGCGTGTAATCGCGGCCGCCCACGAGCGCGCGGATCCCGCCACTCGCGTTATCGATCACGACAACTGCTCCCTCCAGATATGGCATGGCCGCGTCCCCTTCTCCATTTTCTGGCGGTTTGTATTCGGCCTTGGTGGGGTGCCGAAAATTGGATTGGCGCTCAATCTTGCTCAACTGGGCCTCGAGTGCATCCTGCGCGGAGTTTTGCACGGATGGATCGAGCGTCGTGTAAATCGAAAGGCCGCCGTCATCCATCTGGTCTTGAGTCAGGATCAGGCTCAAGGCGCGCTGCACAGCATCCATCGCATAGTTTTCCTGGATCTGTGGCATTCGCTTCGGATGCGTAACCACTTTTGTTTTTTTCGCCTGCTCGGCCTGTGCCGCGGTAATTTTTTTTAACTCCACCATTCGGTCCAGCACTGCATCACGCTGGATTGCCGCGCCCTCCGGGTTTTTTAGTGGCGAGAATCGATTCGGACTGCGAATCAGACCTGCCAGCAGGGCAGCTTCAGAAAGATTCAGCTTTGAAGCATTCTTTCCGAAGTAAGCTTGTGAAGCGGTCTCGACTCCGTAACAACCGCTGCCGAAATAAATGCGGTTAACATACAATTCGAGAATCTGTTGTTTCGTGAACTCTCGTTCAATTCGGAGCGAGACCATCGCTTCCAAGAATTTCCGGCTGAAGGTGCGCCCACCCAAAGGAAGGCTGTTACGCGCCAATTGCATCGTGAGACTGCTTGCGCCTTCTTTGGCCGACATGCTGAAAACGTCCCGGACCAGCGCGCGCAAAACTCCACGCCAATCAATCCCTTTGTGATCGTAAAATCGAGTGTCCTCCCGTGCCAGCAGAGCAGCGATGAATTGTGGCGAGACTTCGCTCAGCGAAACCTTGAGACGATTCGCGCCTGCGAGGCGGCTGTAGATTTTTCCATCGACGTCGTAGACGGTGCTTCGCTCCGGCATTTCGCCGACGTTTTTCATGTCAAACGTCTGCGCCCACGTGCCGTAAAAGAGAAAAACGGCAAGCACGGCGCCTGCCAGCAAAAGAAGCAGTGTGATCTTCCAGCCGTAGCGGAAGAGAATATTTCCCCGCGGTTTTTTGGGGCGCCGCAGGCGAGCGAAGTACTTCATTCGTTGAAGCGTTAAGCCGTTAAGCGTTGAAACGGAAGATCGTTGTAACGCTTCAACTCTTCAACGCTTCAACCTCTCACAAATTGAGCTTTACCACGCCCTCGTGTAGCTCGTTGGGACATGGCGCGTTCGTCGGAACGTCGGTCGCGACATCGCTCGCTTCGACCAGTTTGTTCTCGATGAGGTAACGTTCTACTTCTTCGCCGCTCACGTCGGCCAGCATTTGGCCGTTAATCTCGACACAAGGCGAAAGCGGCTGCCCACTTTTGCTCTCCATTTCCCAGCGGAACGCCGGGTTTTGAATGATGTCTTTCTCGGTATAGGGCAAATTGTATTTGGCCAGAACAGCGCGGACACCAGCGCTCCAGCCACAATAGGTTTTTAGATATGCGGTAACTTCTGGTTTTTGCATCGGCAGAATATATCACAAGTTGGCGAATTGTAATTCCGGTTGCACTTCGAGATCTATTAGCCTCGCCTGAGCACACCTACAAAATTTACAATCGTAACGCTGGATGAGATTGGCTGCGCCGCACAGCCATGACTGTTGAGCCGCACGATGCATATGAGTGAATGCAGTGATTCGTTTCGCAGTCGTCGCGCTGTTGATCGTAACCGGCATTCTTCCAGCAGCTGCGAAGAAGAAGTCGACACCGAAGACAAATCGTCCGGACAAGAGCCAGACCGAGGCGGCAGCGCGGCTCCAGATTTTTCTCGATCGCGCAAACTTTGGCCCGGGCAAGATCGATGGGCATTATGGAGATTTTACCTTGAAGGCACTCGCGCTTTATCGCGAATCGCGCGGCGAACAACAGCAAGCGCCGCCGTCAGAACCCAAGGCAAAACGGAATGTGGCGCCTGACGTAAACGGACTCGACCTCGCCAGCGTGGAACCGGTGTACATTCCATACACCGTTACCGAAGCCGACCTGCAAAGCATTGGACAGCTGCCAAAGCAAGTAGCTGAGCAAGCAAAATTGAAATTTCTGCCGTACCGTGATGCCGCAGACGCCATCGCCGAGAAATTTCACACCGACGTTCGTTTCCTGGAACAACTTAATCCGGGCAAATTGAAAGGAATTAAAGCAGGCGATCAAGTGAACGTGCCGAATGTCGAGCCATTCGAGCTGGCTTCGGTAAAAGATATTAAACCGGGCAGTGAGACTGCCCCACAGGCGGCGAACGAGATTGAAGATCAATCTGAAACTCAGGCGTCGAGTCCTGGCGAAAGTGGCGCACCAAGAAAGATTTTTATCAAGGTCGACACGAAAACAAACATGCTGGGAGTCTTTGAAGCCGAGAAGCTGATCGCAGCATATCCGGTCACAATCGGCTCTGCGCAGACGGCCTCACCGATTGGTGATTGGAAGGTGCGAGGCATCACCAAGTTGCCCAGGTTCCGTTACGACAAGGAGATGCTCAAGCACGGTGAACGCAGCGGCAATTTCTACATGCTCGCACCCGGCCCACGGAATCCGGTAGGGGTAATGTGGATTGCGCTTAACAAAAAAGGCATCGGCATCCACGGCACCGATGATCCCGATTCCATTGGGCGCGCTGTGAGCCACGGCTGCATCCGCTTGGCAAATTGGGATGTTGTCCGGCTTGCCACAAAAATAAAGGCGGGCGATAACGTTTCAATTCATTGAATTGCACTGATGAGTGAGACGCTCGCCGCGCGCGCAGAAGCTATTTTGCATGACTGGGTCCAATCCGAAAGTCTTCGGAAACATTGCTATGCGGTCGCTGATTCGATGAAACATTTCGCGCCATTGCGGGGCGAAGACGCCGATCTTTGGGAAGCCGTCGGATTATTGCATGACATGGATTATGAGCAGCATCCGAATCCGCCTGTAGCCGGGGTCGTTGACCCCGGCACCTCGGATGACGAATGTGCGGAAGAGCCGGGATCATCGATCCCGGCTACAATGGGTCACCCGTTTGTCGGTGTCGCCTGGCTGCGCGCAAACGAATGGAACGAGGAGGTGTGCCGCGCGATCCTTTCGCATGCCGATTACTCAGGCGTTTCGCGCGAAACGCTGCTCGAGAAAACTCTCTACGCGGTTGATGAGCTAAGCAGTTTTGTAGTGGCAGTCGCACTTGTTCGCCCGACGAAAAGCGTTCACGATGTCGACGTGCGTGCCGTGAAAAAGAAAATGAAAGACAAGGCATTCGCGCGTGCCGTGAACCGCGACGACATCATTCGCGGCGCCGAAGAACTCGGAATGTCGCTCGACGACGTCATCGCCGAGGTCATCGTCGCACTCAAAGGTGATGCAGAGAGACTGGGCCTCGTCGGAGCGTCATAATCTAAATGGCGTTACAATTTTTCGGCGATAATTTCTAGCACGAGAGGTGTGAGCATCTGAGCATTCACGTCTTTTCCCGTGGCCGCGAGTGCGGTGCGCATTTGCTCCACAAATTCATGATTGATTCGACCCATTGCAATCAGCCGTTCGAGGTAAGTGTCGATAAATGTGACGGGCCATTGCCACATGTAATCGCTTGGGCGGAGGCAAAAAATGTGCGGTCTTGCGGAGCGAATCACAAAATTATTCTCACCAAGCAGCCGAGGTAATTCGAGCGCGCCATCAGGTTCGCCGCCAGATTCCCGCCACGTCGCGATCACGTGTTCGCGGAAACGTTCGTGCATTGGTAATCGTGGAAAGAATCGCCATGTCTCGTAATGCCCGTATTCGTGAAAAATCGCGACGCTGCCTTTTGGCATAACGCC
>JBLMXH010000279.1:0-18268 GCA_050257685.1 Nitrospirota bacterium | reverse complement strand
TCGCTGGATGCCGGCGCAATTGTCCGCTGCGCGTCGTCAAACGCGATATCGGCGGTTTGTCCGGTCAGCGATCTCACCACCCCGATGCCGTATTGCGGATGGCGCACCTTCATACCGATATGGAGTGTTTCGATAGTCATGAGTTATGATGTTTGGTTTCAAATTTCAGATTTCAAATTTCAAATTTCAAATCGCGAGAGCGGTCGGATCGAGGCGATCAGATTTTCACACGAAGGACACGAAGAACACTGAGAAATCTTGTTGAGACTTCAATATCTTCGTGATCTGTGGCCTCTTAAAAAACCTCGGTGCAACGTTCGCGATGGCGGGGACACTATCGCCAGCACGCGACACGCGTGCGCGCCCCGGAATGCAGATTCTCATCGGCAGCGCGATCGCGATCGGAAAGGCTACTGAAACAACGCAGCCATATTCCCGGCGATTTCATCACGTTCCTGCTGCAAATTGCGCAGTCGTTTATCCAACGAGGGCATGATCTCCTTGGCGCCAGGTCCGTGCGTGATGGTATCAGTCCCCAGGTATGCCTGCCAGGGAATGTCTATGGTGTGAGCTGTCTCAACCAGATTATTATTGTACAGCCCCATGTATTCGTTCATTTTGTCCAAACGCGCGGGCGGAATGAGGTGAAGAATGTGGGCTTGGTCGTAAATGTTCCGTGGCCACCACCAACCATTGCTATCAAAATCAGAATAAAGTTCGTACACTCGTTTACGGAGATCTTCGCGGCGTCGAAGAAACTCGTCCTGTTGTTCGACTGAGAGGGCGTCTTTCTCGAAACTCTCGAACGCCGTCTTGATCTTGTTAATCGTGGCGTCGACTCCATTGGAAGTAGCCATAACTTGTATGGCTTGCTTCACTCTTGTATCGGCCAAGGCCGCCTGTTTGCTGGAACGACCGACGATCCATGGAATCAGCAGAGAACCTAACAACGTCCCGATAAGAGAAAGTGTGAGCGGATGGCGTAGAAAGGGATCTAAGCGCACGATGAGGTTCTAGCAATTGCCGCGACTACGGTAAAGTTGGTTTGAGCGCGAAGTGGCCCGAGATTCGTCACATCGCTACGTTGACAGACGCGATTAACCTTTGTCGGCTGCTGTCACACGTCCAACCTCTGATGTTAGGCGACGGGAACGACAGTAGCCGCTTCGATCGGAGGCGTCTCTGCCTTATCCGTGATCAGTTTTCGCAGGAACGGAATCAGAGCGACGAGTGCGATACCGACCGCGAGGCTGCCGAGGCCCAGCTCTGCGAAGAGCTTCGCGTAGCCGGGATTAGTTGCGACCGCTGTCGTGCCGGTCGGGTTCGGGATCATTCCCGAAAAGTCGCCGGCAAACAGCGATGCGAGACCGGTCACGAGCATCCAGCTGCCCATCATAATGCCCTGGTAGTGTTTCGGCGCGAGTTTGCCGATCATCGCATATCCGACCGGCATGAGGAGCAGCTCGCCAATGCTCTGCAGCACGTAGTTCAGGAACAGCCACCCGAATGCACTCTTCCCGTCCGGGCCGGCCAGCTTGATCCCAAGCGTGAGAATGAAAAAAGCTAGCGCCATCAAAAGCAGCGACGCCGCAAATTGCTGCGGGATATCGACTCTCCACCCACGCGCGCGCATGCGGGTGAAGAGCGCTGCGAATATCGGACCGCCGAGCACGATGCACACGGTGTTGATGTTCTGAATCCACTGCGGCTGAATCTTCACCGGGCCGACCATCAGATCGACGTTGTGAACAGCGAACAGCATCAGACCGTTCGGCGCCATCTGGTAGAGCGACCAGAACATCAACGAGCCGATGGTGAGAATCAGATAGGCCGTCATGTTTCGCCGCTCGCGTCGATCCTGGTGCCGGACGGTGAGGTAGATCAACGTGAGCGCCACCGCGGCGGAGATGCCCTTGAGGATCGTCTCAGTTCCACCGGGACGCTGGAGCATAAACCAGACGACGGGGACGATGCCAACGACAATGGCGAGACCCGCGAGCTGGCGCATGCGGAACTGCTTTGGCGTCGCGTCGAGCAACATGGTGTTGCGGTCGGCAAGCATCTTCCACGTGAGCAGCACGAGGATGATCGAGGCGAAGTTTCCAAGCGTCGCAAAGATGAACAGGCTCGAATAACTCTCGGTAGCTTGGAAATAACCGGCGGCGCTGAACCCGACGAAGAAGCCGACATTCATGCCCGCATAGTTCCAGAGGAAAGCTCCTTCGCGGCGCGGATCCTCCGGCGTGAAGCGCTGCGTCAGCATCATGTTGATGCAGGTGACATTAAAGCCGCTGCCGGTGAGGAACAGAGCCAGCCCGACATAAAATAGCGGCAGCGTGCCCGACGCAATGCACGCGCAACCGATCACCTGGAGAGCCATGCTTCCGACAAAGAGCTTGCGGTTGGAAAGGAAACGACCACCGAGGTAACCGCCGAAGAGGTGAAGGCCGTAGTTGAACGCGCCGAACACACCCATTAACGCGGTGGCCTCCTTCACTCCGAGATGCAGATGTTTGGTCGCGTAAAGGACCAGCGTCGAGTACAGGACCGCGAAGCCCAGCGTTGCGAAGATCTGAATGAAGAATAGCGCAGCCGTTCCCTCCGGGGCCTTGGCAAAACGGCGTGTGAGAAACTTCATCCGGCGTTCCCTTGTTGCTCGATGCACAGGATAATGTCAAGCAATGGGTGCTGTAGCCGAGGGCGCCGACCGCAGCGATGCGTTTCGATTCCATAGATGCCGCGGTCAACGCCCACGGCTACAACATTAGGATCCGCGGAGGTTTTCCTCAGACTCGTGTCCTCACCGATTTCAGTGCGCTCTGCGGTGAAGAAATCTTAAAACGTGCGAACGCAAAGTCGCGGCGAACACCCTGCCCGCAATGCTTCGCGACAGTGATGCAGGCGTGACGGCCGCCGCTGCAGCAACACCGTATTCCTGTTTGTGCATAAGAAGGGCGTCCGCTAACATTCCCGCCGTTGTCATGATGATTCGGTTCAGGCGCATCCCTTCCTAACAAGAGATATGTCCCCCGATACTGCGTCAGAAGTGAAGTTTGAGATCGGCCATGTTCTGTTCATCGACATTGTCGGCTACTCACAATTGCTCATTACTCAGCAGAGCCAGCAGCTTGATACATTGAAACGAATTGTGCGCGGCACAGAGCAGTTCCGCGCCGCCGAAGCAGAGGGCAAACTGTTACGATTGCCGACAGGTGATGGAGGAGCGCTGGTGTTTCGCACTACACCCGAATCGCCGGTCTTGTGCGCGCTCGAAATGGCACGCGAACTGAAAAATCATCCCGAACTACACGTGCGAATGGGAATTCACAGCGGTCCTGTGAACGAAATCACCGATTTGAACGAGCAAGCTAATATCGCGGGCGCCGGAATAAACATGGCCCAACGTGTAATGGATTGCGGCGACAACGGTCACATTCTGCTTTCGAAGCGCGTAGCCGATGATCTCGCACAATATCCGCGCTGGCGATCGTTTCTTCACGACCTCGGGGAATGCGAGGTCAAACATGGTGTCCGCGTCGAGCTTGTAAATTTCTACGGTGACGGGATCGGAAATCCGCAGGCACCTAAGCGATTCCAAATTCGAAAGCATCGTGTCCAATTCGCCTGGATTGCCGTCGTCGCTGCCGTTCTGATCGCTGCGTTGCTTGCGTTTCAATTCACGCGCACACGAAAGCCGACGACTGCCGAATCACCGAAACCACCGGCGCCAGCACCGGCAACACAAGACAAATCAGTTGCTGTGCTGCCGTTCGAAAATCTTAGCTCCGACAAGGACAACGCGTTCTTCGCGCAGGGTATCCAGGATGAAATCATCACTACATTGTCGAGGATCAGCGGACTGCGCGTAATCTCCCGCACTTCAACAGCGCGCTACAACAGCGCTCCGGAAAATCTGCCCGACATCGCCCGACAACTGCGCGTCGCCAACGTGCTCGAAGGCAGCGAGCAAAAGGCCGGTGACCGCGTGCACATCAATGTGCAGCTGATCCGGGCGGACGACGATGCGCATCTCTGGGCGCAAAGTTATGATCGACAGTTGACCGACATCTTCGGAGTAGAAGCCGAGGTCGCGAAAATGATCGCCGACTCACTGCGGGCCACACTTTCACCGCAAGAAAAAGCACGGGTCGAAACGAAACCGACAAGGAATGCGGATGCGTACGTGCTCTATTTGCGCGGCCGCGAGTACCAGACGCGGCCTGATAACCTGCTGCAGGATTTCAAGTCAGCGACGAATCTTTTTGATCAAGCGGTGAAACTTGATCCGAAGTTCGCTCTTGCTCGCGCACGGCTCTCGGCAACTGCCAGCGTGGTTTATCATTTCTACGAACCAACCGACACCTGGAAACAAAAGGCGCACGCGGAAGCATTGGAATCGTTGCGACTGCAGCCGAATCTCGGCGAAGGCCATCTGGCGCTGGGTCTTTACCATTACTACATCGAAGGCAATTACGAAGCGGCGCTGCGCGAATTGGCGCTCGCGACCGAGGCGCTTCCCAACGACGGTGACGTGGGCCTCTACACGGCTGCAGTTCGAAGACGCGCCGGCCATTTGACGCAGGCGCTCTCTGCGTACCAACACGCCGAAGAGATCGACCCGCGCAATTCGATCACGCTCTACGATACTTCGCAGACGTACTTCGGTTTGCGCGATTGGCGCACCGCGGCGGAGCGAATGGATCGGGTGCTCGCTCTTTTTCCCGATTCTTTCAACGTCAAAATACAGCGCGCCTACGTTGAGTTTTTCTGGAAAGGCAGCACGATGCCAATTAAAGCGGCCCTGCAGTCGCTCCCTCCGAATCTCGATCCCGATGGTGTCGTCACTTTCGCACGCTGGGATGTGAGTTTGATGGACCGGGATACAGATGGAGCAGAGAAAGCGCTGGCGAACTCCCCGCTCGAGACGATTACTTCACAAACCGGAGTCTCATTGCCGAAAAGCTATCTCCAAGCATGTGTCGATATTGTGCGCGGTGATACAGCGAAAGCACAGGCGGACTTCGAAGCTTCGCGGCCGACGATTGAAAAACTTGTTACTGAGAGCCCGCTGAGCGGAACACGTCGCGCACAGCTTGGATTTCTTTATGCCTTGCTCGGACGGAAGGAGGACGCGCTGCGCGAAGGAAAACGCGCCATGGAGCTTGTCCCCATCACGCGCGACATCATCGAAGGTGCAGTGGTTGAAGCGTTCTATGCCTTGATTTGCGCCAGGGTCGGGAACACAGACGAGGCGATCAACAGGATTGAACGTTTACTGACCACGCCATTCGCCGTTGATTACGACGAAGCAAGCATCACGCTGTCAGATTTGCGAACACGGTGGCAATGGGATCCGTTGCGAAACGATCCGCGTTTTCAAAAAATCCTGGCCGGCGCTGAACCGAAGACGATTTACAAATGATGACGAGTCACTGAACGATGTGTTCATTTGCAGGGCGTCTATGTCAGACGCCGACTAGGACCATGGCGTTTCACAGAAACGCCCCTACAGATTATCGGCTGGAAGTCCGGCAGTCTTTGTAGCCGAGGGCGCCCATCCCGGCGGATTCGTTAGGCAAAAGAAAAGCCCCGAATGCTTTCGGGGCTGCAGCTGCTGAGAATTGCAGCCCAGACAGCTGCCTCTATAACGAGAACCGTTAATTCCAAATGCGTCCTAGCAACATAATCGGGGCCGCAACACGCCTAATCCGACGAAGGCAAGCCCGAGCAAGAGCAAAGTGGAGCCGCCATCGGGAACGTTGACACCAGCAGGGACGCCCGGCACCGGGACACCGCTTGGATCGACCGGAGGCCTAACGAGGCCGTTACGCGATTCCTGCCTCATTATCAACAGCTTCTCGATATCACTGCGCCATTCAATCCGCGAAATATCGTCGCTCCGGTTCGCCATCCAAGCCGGACCAGTGTTGCTGAGCTCAGTGGACAACGTCCGGTCCGCGAAATTCCGCGGCTGAACATCGCGATTCATCATGAGATTTCCCAACGCAGGGCGCGCGACAGAGAGAGCCACAACTGCGGTTACAGTCAGGAAGATTTTTGACGACGCTTTCATACCTTTTTAAGAGCATCGAGAATGCCAACCTCAGAAGCACGGTGACATGACGTTGCCTTGGTTAATCTTAAAAAACCGGGTGTTTCCCGAGAAATTTAAAAAACATAAAGAATCCCAGAAAACGTAAAGAAAGCCGACGACGTACTTCGCGTTCGCGTACAAACCAGAAATTCTTTGATCTCTCCGAGAGCGCTGACCCCGGTGATTCGTTTTGATTTGAGAAATGCCCCGAATGCGTTCGGGGCTACAGCAACAACGCGTTCCTTTTAGTCGACAAAAAGCGCGCGCGTTTTTTTAAATACTTCGTCAAATTTTTCAGCGGTCACTTTTCCAACGGAACGAACAATGATGTGTTGCTCGACGGTGAAGAGTCGCTGCGGACGAATGAAACAGGGCTGATCGAGTCCTCCACGCTCACAGTCACTGTTGTTCAGCGGCACCGCGAAGGCGTCCCAGTGCGCGCGGCTTGTGATCTGGCAAAGAATCAAATCCGCGCCTGGAAGATCAGCGATGATCAATGCGGGCCGGCGTTTTCCGGCGGCAGGATCGTTTCGTGGAAACGGTATGACGACAATTTCCCCGCCTACAGGTTTGACCATGCGGCATCCTCTTCTGGTGAATTCCAATCGCGTGCGAGAACGGATTCGCTCAGCTCCGCGCCGTTGAATCCAGTATTCTGATCTGAATTGTCGAAGGCGATTTCTTGTCGATCCGATTCAGGCGTGTTCATGAAGCAATCATCTCATTTACCACGAAGGACACGAAGCACACGAAAAATTTCGTCGGTTTGCTTTGGACGCTAGAGTCATCGTGTTGCGGAGCGACGCGGCTACAGTTATCGCTCCAGAAACGGCAGCGAGCTGCCGGGGACTCATCATCGCCCGGCAGCTCATTTTATTTCGTTAGATTCTGTGGATTTAAGACCGTGCGTTCAGGTTGGGCGGTGCCTCCATAGTATCTACCGTTGAATCAGCTTCGGTCAGTGAAGCAACTGTGGTTCGCCGTAGATGAAGTCGTCCATCATCACAATGTCGTGAACTCCATCGTCATTCGGACCCGGGGCTACGTCACCGGTCTTAATGCGAACGAACGCGATACGAGCCTGATCGAACGCGATGCCGACGAACGACAGATTTCCATTTCCCGGTGACGCCGGAACGAAACTGGTAAAGATAAGTCTGCTGTTTCGGTCGAAGCACTGGATCTGGGTGCTTGCACGGTTCGCGTCAGGCCCGATGCCATCTGGCTTGTCAACATCCGTGAACACCACGCCGAAGCCTCTGACTGTAGCCGGGGCAAGGCCGTTGGTGCCCGGTATTGAGAACGACGCTACGGTGATATTGCTTCCCACAGGAGTGAACAACCGCGATTTACTGAACGCCCTGAAGATCTTGCCGTACGTTGGATTGCCAAACAACACGGCCAAGCCGCCCTGAGGTCCGCCCGATGGAGGAGCCTGGGACAGTCCCAAGCCGGGTGTTTTGAACTGGCTGCCTCGGGTGTTCAGGAAGGTCAGGAACGGATTTACCGGAGCTGTCGTATCAAGGACACTCGGGTTGCCACCGTCCCAGTTAATCTCGCGCCGACCTTTGGCAAGCGGTCCTGGATTGTTGAGGTTGTTGTCTCCCAGGATCGCGCGGAATGAATCTACTGCGCCCTGAATGGAAGCAGCATCTGGTCCGGCAGCCTGGAATACGACCGGCGGTACATCAACGGTGCTTTGCGCGTGAGCAGTCTCACTCACCGCCAAAGACATCGACAGCAAGCCAAAAGCGGCTATAACAGTCGAAGCAATTGGCAGTTTCATGGCTGCATGTGTTTCTCTGCGAGCAGCCGACAGTTGTTTGTTTACGTTATTTATTAGTTGGTTAGTTTGCATGGGTTCTTCTTTCTAGGGTTTGGTTTGTGTTTTTGTTTTGTTTCTGTCCGGCATGTTGTGATTGTGCCGGTTCATGAGCGAAAGCGAGGAGCCCGCCTCAAACCCGCCACGGTCGCGACAACTTTTTGTTCTGGTGGTGCCGCCAAACGCCCGCTGGTTTTGAAATTGTTTGGGCTTTGGATGTTACTTTCCCAGGAGGCCAACCCAACTGCTGCCGTGGCTCTTGAGAGCGAGATCCAGTTGATATCCTCTACGTTCACGTCAACTATCGACAACTGCTCGCGTCCGACGTTGCGCGGCATACGTAACGCGATTGTCACTTTTGCCCCGCTTACGTCGCGTAAAGCAGATAGCCAAGCGCCGACATCGCTACCGTAGCGGGGATAGCGAGCACTGTGACCGTACTGAGCGTGTTACATTAACAGCGATAACTTGACAGCACAGAAGGCTGTTGTGCTTTCTAATAACCGAATAGCTCTATACGAGGCAGCGACAGCACCTGGGAGCAGTCTGTGAATCCCGAACCAAAAAACAGAAGCCTGATTATTCACTTATCATTCCTGCTCGCCCGGGTTGGTTCGTCGGACGCGACTACTTGGGTGCCGAACTCTCTTTCAGCAACTTGCGCGTTTACCTTTTGGATGCCCACTGCTAAGGCCTCGATTTCCTTCTCTTGTTTTCTGGCGGTAACTTCGAAATTGTCCCTCAGGCTCGCGAGAGTTGACCTCAGTTGGGCAATCGTCGCTTGCTGTTTCTCGACTATCTGATGCTCCTTTAAAAACTCGTTCAACAACATCGCGTTAACCTGGTCGTAGCGCACGCTGTAAGCTTTTCCTTCTTCATCGCGCACCACCAAAGCAGGGTCGATCTTTTCGACGTCCTCGGCAACAAGTCCAAGCTGCGATGCGTTAGTCGCATCAATTTCCTTTTTGTAACGAAATTTTACTGGTTTAAGCGCAAAGAGATTCTCACTAACTTTCCCCATTGGCTCGATAGCCTCCTTAAAGCGCTGCGAGGAAGTAATCGTGCCTAGCCTACCCTCAGAATTTATAAAAACAGCCGTTCCATTGGTAGACGTTGCGCCGAAGATCTCACCAATAAAGCAGCTGTGGTCCAGGTTCTGACCGCTAACGTTGGTGCCGATAACAATAACGTTATCCGCCGTGGTGATACCAAACCCGGCATTGAAACCCAGCGCTGTATTGGTCACGCCAGTAGTGTTGTTAGGCAGAGCATTAAAACCCACAGCCGTATTACCGCCGCCGGTAGTACTATTTAGCAATGCATTAGCGCCGAAAGCCGCGTTTTCAGTACCCGTACTGTTGTTTAAAAGAGCGAAGCTTCCATTGGCAACGTTTTGGGTTCCGATGGTGTTAGTTAAAAGCGCTCCGGCACCGATGGCTGTATTGTCATCCGCCGTATTCGTGATCAGCGCCCCCGAGCCGATAGCGGTGTTGAGATTTCCCTGGGTGTTGCTTCGAAGCGAAAACAAACCAGCCGCTGTGTTGAAAGTGCCGCTGGTAAGATTAAGCAGGGCGCCCTGCCCTTCGGCTGTATTTCCTCCGGCATAACCGCCATCCGGAGGCGGATTGACTGCTTGCATCTTCTCGGGAAGGACGAACCCGACAAATGTTAACGCGAGAAAAACGAAAACGGTCGGTAAACTGAGAATAGCAGGAAGTGAACTCTTGGAAATGATTGCTGTTTTCATGGCTGTCGTGTCTTTCGTTTTGCTTGGTTGTGTTTAATTGCCTGAGACCGCTCCGGACCGCTCGCAGGATGGAAACGCGATCAGGCGCTTCCGCTCTCTGCGAGCGACAGGAGTCGTGTTTTTGTTACGGGAGTGGCGCGCCAGGGAGGAAATTCTTCGAAGACATCGCCGCGACTCCGGAACTATTGTCGCCATCGAAATGTGCGGGAGCAGAACCGGGTACACATTGTTCATCATCATTCGGATCAGCGAACCAGAACACTACGTGGTTCAACTCCGTACGGACGGCGGTGACGTTATTAAAGGCGAACGCCTCATCGATGATGGCATCCACGCGGACATGCCCTCTGCCGGCCGCATTCGTGGTGAAATCCCCGATATACTGAACCGCACCGAAGGGCGGCACCGGCAGTTCGGTCAGGAAGACCGCAAATGTCGCGTTGGGCCGCAGACCCTCGGCATGCAAATCCAGCGTATCCACGCCGCGACTGTCTTCCCTCGGAAAAACGGAAACGGTCGCCGCCGGGTTCGGCATCGAGGTGCAATTTGCTATGGCATCTGAAGCCGGTACCAGGTCGAAGCTGAACGGTCGTAGATCCTGCGCATGTGCAGTCTGGATAGCTGGAACTAGCGTCGACAGCAAAGCGAAGGCGGCCATGACAGTGGAATGAAGTGGCAGCTTAATCGCTGCGCGGGTCTGCCTGCCAGCAGTCGATGGCTGATGATTGTCGATGTTGATTTCTGATTTTTTAGTTTGCATTGGTTTTTTCTTTCTAAGGTTTGGTTTTCGCCGGCGGGTTTGTTGTTTGTGCCGGTTCATGTGCGTAAGCGAGGAGCCCGGCGAAAAGCCGCCACGCCAGCGCAGTTTTTTTATTTGGCCGGGCTGTTCTGTAAAAATCCGTCGATCGTGATACAATTTGCGGCGGCGAAGACGCCTCTATGACCACGCCCCCAGCCACGCGACAGGCGGTTACTCAACTGCTCGGCGAATGGAGCAACGGAGATGAAGCAGCGTTGGCGAAATTATTTCCTCTGGTGCATCCCGAACTGCACCGGCTCGCCCATCATTACATGAGCCGGGAGCGGACCGGCCACACACTGCAAACGACCGCTGTTCTGAACGAAGCTTACCTGCAGCTGGTTGATAGCACCAAGCCGGTCTGGCAAGGCCGGACGCATTTTATCGCGGCAGCAGCGCAGATTATGCGTCACATCATGGTTGACCACGCACGTAAACATCAATCACTGAAACGTGGCGGCGGCGCGCTGAAAGTAACCCTGGATGAAGCTGCGTTGCTAACCGAAACGCGAGCGCAGGAATTGCTCAAACTCGATGAAGCGCTGGAAAGATTGGCGGCGCAGGATCCACGCAAAAGTCAGATCGTTGAGTTGCGCTACTTCGGTGGCCTGACAGTGGAAGAAACGGCTGAATTTCTGAAAATGTCCCGGCGGACGGTGGAGCGGGAATGGACCGCTGCGAAAGCGTGGCTTTTTCGAGAGCTGAGCGAGGAACAAACCTGATGAAAGCCGAGCGCTGGGAAAAGGTCATCGATCTTTTCCAATCAGCCCTCGAACGCACACCCGAGGAGCGGGCTGCATTTCTGGACGAGTCTTGCCACGATGACCAAGACATGCGTCGCGAGGTAGAGTCTTTGCTAACCTCCCATGAGCGCGCGGAGAATTTTATTGAGGTACCGGCATTCGAGGCGGCTCCCGAGTTTGCGCCTAACGATAGCACCGATGCTTTGATCGGAAAATCGATCGGTCACTACCGAATCGAGTCGCTGATCGGTGTCGGCGGGATGGGCGAGGTGTATCTCGCCAGGGACGAGCGACTCGGGCGGAAGGTCGCGCTGAAATTTCTGCCGGACAGCCTAACGACAGAGGAACCGCAGTTGAGCCGGTTTAAAAATGAGGCACGAACAGCCTCGGCGCTAAATCATCCAAACATCCTGACTGTTTACGAGATCGGGGTGGAGAAAGACGTGCAATTCATCGCGACAGAGTTCATCGAAGGCGTCACCCTCCGCGCCGCCCTGGCGACCGGCAGAATGAGCACGCAAAGAGCGCTGGAAATCGCAGTGCAAGTAGCCTCAGCGTTGGCTGCCGCGCATGATGCCGGTGTCGTGCACCGCGACATCAAACCCGAAAATATCATGCTCCGACCGGACGGATACGTAAAGGTGCTCGACTTCGGGATCGCCAAGCTGACTGAGCAAAGGCCGACGTCAGACGATCACAGAACGAAAACCACAACGCTGCTGCAAACGCGACCGGGATTAGTGTTAGGTACGGCGCATTACATGTCTCCGGAACAGGCGCGCGGCCACAAAGTGGATGCGCGCTCGGACATTTGGAGCCTGGGTGTAGTGCTCTACGAAATGGTGGCGGGTAGCCCCCCGTTTCGCGGTGAGACACCGAGCGACTGTATCGCTGCGATCCTGACCGCTGAACCAGCACCTGTATCCACCATATCGCCAGATGTTCCGGTCAAGCTCGAATTGATTTTGCAAACGGCGTTGCACAAAAATGTGGATGAGCGTTACCAAACGATCAAAGAAATGCTCGCCGAGCTCCGCCTTCTGAGCGCGAAACTCGAAGCGGGAAGCTCGGCATCGCACACAGAATCGGCTCGCGATTCCAATGGCAGCGAAGTTAAACGTTCCAAGCCGGCTTTGTTAGTCACTCTTATGGCGGCAGTTTTGGCGGTCATCGCAGTCGCCTGCTTTTTCTTTTTTGGCACCCCAAAATCATCAGCAGATGAAAAATCGATCGCTGTTCTGCCGTTTGAAAATCTGAGCGAAGACAAGTCCAACGCCTACTTCGCAGACGGAATCCAGGATGAGATTTTGACGCGTCTATCGAAGATTGCGGACCTCAAAGTGATCTCGCGCACGTCCACGCAACGTTACAAGAAAAGCAACCAAAAGCTTTCTGACATAGCGAAACAACTGGGCGTCGCCAATCTCCTGGAAGGAAGCGTACAGAAAACAAATGATCAGGTCCGGGTGAACGTGCAGCTGATCAGAGCCGCGAATGATTCACATCTCTGGGCAGAGACGTTTGATCGGAGATTGACTGATATCTTTTCCGTCGAAAGTGATGTCGCGAAAGCGATTGCCGATCAGTTGCGTGCGAAACTAACCGGCCAGGAAGAGGAAGTCATCGCAGCAAAACCGACCAACAATCCTCAGGCTTACGATGCCTATCTGCGTGGTCTCGCGTACGCACTGAAAACGGGAAACTCACCCGCAAATATGCTTGCAGCACAGAAACATCTCAAAGAAGCAGTGCGGTTCGATCCCAAATTCGCTCTGGCTTGGGCGCTGCTTTCGTACGTTGATGCGCTCGGTTATGTGTCACTCAATCTTCAACCAACGGAAGCCCTCCGCGACGAGACGGGACAGGCTGCCGAAACAGCGCTCGCTCTCCAGCCCAATCTCGGCGAGGCGATTCTGGCGAAGGGATATTACTACTACGCCTGTTTGAAAGAGTACGACGCTGCGGTGCACTACTTTGAACAGGCACGTCGATTCCTGCCGAACAGCAGCCAGATCCCTGAATCGCTCGCTTATGTCGCGCGCCGGCGAGGTCAGTGGGAGCAGAGCGAGTCCTACTTTAATGAAGCTGAGCGGCTCGATCCGCGGAACGCTTCCCTGCTCACACAACACGCTCAATCCTATATGATCGTCCGTCGTTTTCCGGAAGCACTCCGAAAGTTTGATCAGGTGCTCGACGTCATACCGGACGACGTAGACACGCTTGCCCAGCAGGCAGGCATCGCACAAGCGCAAGGTGACCTGATGCGCGCTGGTGCGCTCCTTGCCCCATTGAATCCGTCAGCCGATGACACGGGAGCCTTAGAGATACAAGTGTACCAGGCGATCCTGGAACGGCGGCCCGCAGAAATGATCGCTCGTCTAAGCGAAATACTCGCCAACCCTGATCCAGCGTTGGGTTATAACAATGGGGAACTGCGCTTTTGGTTAGGCTGGGCACAAGACGTGGCCGGCGATCATGCCGCCGCCCAGGAGAGTTGGAAACAGGCGCGCATCGAACTGGAACCCTTTTTGAAAGAACAGCCGGACAACTATGTCCTTATCGGAGATCTGGCACTCGTTAATATGGAGCTCGGAGACAAAGTGGCGGCGTTCGCTTTGGCGGAACAGGCAATGAAAATGCTGCCGCTTGAGAAAGATGCAGTAGATGGGCCCGCTCCGATAGAGGTGTTCGCGCGGATAGCAGCACAACTGGAAGAGCCGGACCGCGCCATCAGCACATTGCAAAAGTTGTTGTCGATACCATCTGAGGGCGCATTGGCGTCGCGCGTGCCACTGACTCCTGCACTACTCCGTCTCGATCCAATGTTCGATCCCCTCCGGAACGATCAACGCTTTCAGAAATTGACACTAGAACATGTTCCCTCTCGTTGAGTAACTTTCGTGCTCGATGACAACGCGCAGGTTTTCTTCATTCGCATTACTGGTACTTTGCTGCACGCTTACATCTTCCATGCATGCAGAACAATCTCCGGCAGAACGGGTCACTGAAATTCAGGCTGCCTTGCGCGATGCCAAACTGGACGGCTGGCTGTTTTACGATTTCCGACACAGCGATCCCCTCGCCTACCGGATTCTAAAGCTCGACGAAAAGATGCACGCCTCGCGCCGCTGGTTCTACTACGTGCCGGCCTCGGGTGAGCCGGTCAAAATTGTTCAGTCTATCGAGCAATTTAAACTCGACTCGCTTCCCGGCAGAAAACTTATCTTTCGCGGGTGGCAGGAATTGCAATCGCGGCTCCGGGAAGTGTTAGCTCCCGCTGGGAAAGAATCAAAGCGGCGCGTCGCGATGCAATATTCGCCAATGAACGACATCCCCTACATTTCGCGCGTGGATGCAGGGACGATCGAGCTTGTTCGATCGTTTGGAGTCGAACCGGTCACGAGCGCAGAACTGGTACAAAAATTCGAAGCCGTCTTTTCGCCGGAGCAGCATCAGATGCATGTGGAAGCTTCCGACAAAATGCATCGCATCATCCAGGAGGCGTTCGCCGAAATTGCGCGCCGGATTCGTGCCAACGAACCAACAACCGAGTGGGACATCGCGCAATTCATGCTGCGTCGTTACAAGGAAGACGGAATGGAGCAGGAACCGATGATTGTGGCGGTGAACGCGAACACTGCCAATCCGCATTACATGCCCACAAAGGAAAAGAACTCGCCAATCAAGCGTGGAGATTTTGTGCTGATTGATGCGGCTACGACATTAAGTAAGCCCGAAGCAGTCGCGACCGACCAAACGTGGACAGGTTACGTTGGCGAAACTGTTCCCGAAGAATACACACGCATTTTCAATATCGTACGCAAAGCGCGTGATTCGGCCGTCGATTTCATACGCAAAAATGTCCGCGATGGTAAACCGATTCGCGGTGCCGAAGTCGATGACGTTTCGCGTGGCGTAATCACACGCGCAGGATTTGGCGAACAATTCACACATCGCACCGGCCATTCGATTGGCGAGGAGACGCATGGCAATGGCGTAAATATCGACGATTTCGAAACGCGCGATTCGCGGCGAATCATTCCCGGAATTTGTTTTTCAATCGAGCCGGGGATTTACATGGAAGGAAAATTCGGCGTTCGCTCCGAAATCAACATTTACGTTTCGGGCAAAGATATCGAAGTCACCGGGCAACCCGTTCAGACAGAGATCATCCCGATTTTGAAGAGCTCGTGAGTTCTACTGCGCGGGCATTGTCAGTTCTATGCGAAAATCTCGCGCAATTTTTTTTCACGATAGGTGAAAATTCGTTCGATATCGGGCCGGATAAACAATTGGTGGATCAAAAAATCGAAGAGCACAGCATAACGAACGTGATCCTGCACCAGGGTCCCGCCGTTCTGCTCTTCGAATCGATGCTCGTGAATCCATAAGCGGTACGGGCCGCGGACCTGTTCGTCGACAAATCGCGCCGGTGGATCCCAGGCGGTGATCTGACTCCGCCAGCGCAACGAAAATGCATGAAGCCTCAGGCGATGATTCATTACCATTCCTACCCGCATCTCGCCCGAGTCGGCGGCGACGGTCCGAAAATGCAGCCATGGCGGTGTGATTAGATCGAGATTCTGCGCATCGGAGAAAAACGCGAACACTTCGTCGCGTGATCGCGGCAGCCAAAGTTGCGACTGGAAATTCCGTACACGCATGGATCCAAGCAGGTCTCCGGACAATTTGTTCTTGTTTCGGCAAAGTGCGAAAGCCATCATCGCCGGTTCTAAAAACCAAAAAAGCCCGAGACGCCAAACACCTTGCGCTACAACTCTTGCGTCTCACACGGGTTCATCAATTCGCGAATCTCTTCCAAAGACGGAGCGAATGTCTGCCTTGCTCGATGATCGGGGGAACGGGCCATAGTGCATTGGAATAACTATCTGCGGTTCGAAATACCGATTCACTGCCAGCCGCGCCGTACTCGCATATTATCCGTCGGCCACAGGCCTGCATCCCATCAGGATAGTGTTGGGATGATAGAATTCCTGGATCATGACACGTCGGTAAAAATCCACGAATCGCCTTCATTATACAGCGTTCGTCGGCAGCCGACGTTTCGTATATCTCGCGTCACGAGAGGTATCCGACAGAATGCCGGATACGGGGGCTGTAAGCCCGCGCTCTCCAAAATACCGCGACCTCGCGCTCCAATAGCTCGATTCCTCTGTCGACGGCCACGTAATCGAGATCGTCTTCTTCTCGATAGGCGACGGCGTTTGCACCATCGCCGCTCCAGTAATCGCGAATGCAACTGACAGACAGACGCATATCCGCATCGCAAATTTTCTCATCCCAATACGGATCACCCGTCGGCGCGCGTTGACGCGGATTTAATATCGACCACAGGAGTTCCGTCGAAGGCTTCTATCGGTCCGATCTTTAGCCGTGTGCCTTCAATCGCACGCACCCTCACAGGGTGAAGCCCCAGCGGGTTGGGTCGTGCAGGCGAGCGAGTGTAAAACACACCGGTCACCGGGCGGCTCTCATCGCTTCGGGGATGTCCCTTCAGCACATCGCGATTGGCTTGGTGCAACCACGTAATCACGATCAGTTCGTGCCCCACTTCCATTCCGAGCAATGCTTCTGCAAATTGCGGTTCAATCTCGAGCCATGCGTCCGGCGCGCCTTCTGGTCCCTGCCGCGGCGCATCCTGCCGCCCCTTTACGTTCGATCGGATGAAGCCAACGGAGTGCAGAAGGTAAGAATTCATTCAGGCAACGTTGTCGACGTTCTCGGCGACGCAACTAAGACTCGCCACGGCGACCAAGTTTTGGGCGGTACACCACACGCGAGATTGAATTGAACTTAGTGTTCGTGTATCTCGGGCGTCCGCATTTCCACGCAATCCCTCGCATGCAGCGCTTACTCCGCATTTTCATCGGCCCGGAACTTTATTGGATTCTGCTGTATCTCGGTGTCCGATGGCTCGCGGCGCGTAATGTGCCGCCGAGCGCGCCTGGCAACACAGCGCTCGAGTGGGCTGTGTGGCTCACGGCCACTGTCGGTGTGGCGTTGAGTTTCGCTTTGGTGACGATGCCGGGCGTGAACCGATGGATATTGTTGGCTCGACTCGCACTTGCGGCGTTCATTGGCGTGAACGCGTGCGCGATCGCCGCTTGCGAAGCGATCAAGTATCCCGAGCTCGGCCGCGACTCAGGCCTGATGGCTTTGTGGTTCATGGCAGCGATGGTCGGCGGTGTCGTCTGGTGCATCGCTGCAGGAGTTACCCTGCTGATTCTGCAGATCAAATCACGACGTTCTCAACTCGTTAGGCCATGAACAACCTGTTCCACGCCTTTGCCGAATATCCTGTCCTCATCGCCATTGCCTTGTTCCTTGCCATTTCGCTGTTGCTCGCCGTGTTGTTAGGCGTTCTGATGCGACGTGCCGGCGTGTCGCTCAAACCGCTGGTATTTTTCTTTGGCTTCCTCGCCGTGATTGCAGTCCCACAGATGCTGGTTCACGTGCTCGACGCATTCGTTCACGCCCGCCAGATGCGTCAGCAAACAACCGAAGCAGCGACCACCACCACCGTCGCGCCAAGTGCGTTGCAACCGGTAGCATGGGATATCGTGTTCGGACCGAACGCCGATCCGGGCTTGATCACGGATGCCAACCACAGCCTGGATTACATCCTCAGTGACGCGCTCGAAGCCAAAATCTCGTTTAACGCTGCCGGCGAATCCGCGCTTGCGGCGCGTTTCGAAAACCCCGGGGCGGCCGCCGCAGCATTGAATCGTTACGGCTCGTTTTTCCAATTCGCGCAAGTTAGCGGCAGCGACGCTGCCGGCTGGACGGCGCGCCGGTTCAATGGCCAGGGTGAATGGAACCATGTCGTCGTCGCCGGCGACGAACTCTACGCGTGGAGCGGCAGCACCAAGGAAAAGGTTGAGGCTAATCGCACTCGCGCACTTGGCCTACCGCCGATGCAAAGCAACCCCGCCGGTATCAGCGCGTCTTCTACATCCGGCGCGCCGTCCAAAACGCAAGTCTCTACTCGCCTCTCCTCAAACTGGCGCGCAATGACTGCCTTCCTCGTGATCAATTTGTCGCT
>JBLMXH010000278.1:0-8226 GCA_050257685.1 Nitrospirota bacterium | reverse complement strand
TGGTACTTTGCGCTGAGTTCGAGGTTTCCAAATCCGCTCGTTTCGTGGTCGTGCTTTGGATTCAAGTGTATGAACTCTTCGCCCAATTCGATCCCGAGACTCGGGGTAATCCGTTTGGCGATGTCCACTGCGATCGCCGTCTCGCGTCTCTCTGGCGTTTCGATTGTCGAAAGTGTGGGGAGCGACAGTTCATCATTCACGAATGGATCATCCGTGGTGATAGTTGCCGGAAAAAACCGCGCCCCAGCAAAGCCGTGTCCCGCTGCAGTCCCAGGAAAAGCGATCGCAATCACCAATAGCATCAACACCGTTGCGCTTCCGAAAAACTTCATCTCAACAACTAATCGCAAAACGTTTGTTGTATTGGCCACCATCCGAATGCTCTTAATAGACCGCGACGTATGCAAGAGGCTTTGAGAAAACAATCCTGGATGCGGATCGCGTTTATAATTATTGCCCTGGCAGCCGGCGCCGCAGTCCTGGTCGCCGACATCGTGCACGGCACAGCGCAGCGCAAGCTGCGTGAAGCGATTCTCGCCGAGCTTCAGCCGGTCGCCTTAAAAAACTGCACCCTCAGGCGATTTGGCAGCGCAAATGATGGCGGCTATCTGATGTGCGAGAATCTCATTGAACCGCTCGATTCAGCATACTCGTACGGTGTTGGCCCAAACGACGATTGGGGCTGCGACATGTCGCGCCGCTACCACGTTCCGGTGTACGAATACGATTGTTTTGATCCTGCCAGGCCAACATGCGACGGCGGCAGGCTTATTTTTCACAACGAATGCGTTGGCGATCGCACCGGCTACAGAGATTCCCGTTTCTTCGACACGCTGCAAAACCAAATCAACAAGAACGGCGATACGAGCCATCACGTAATCATCAAGATGGACATCGAAGGCGGGGAATGGGAATCGCTCCTCACAACGCCAGACCAATTGCTCTCGTCGATTCCGCAACTCGCGATGGAAATGCACGGGTACGACAATCCAAAAATTCTGGAGGTGCTCCGTAAGCTGAACCGGATCTTCTATCTCGTGAACCTCCACTTTAATAATTGGTCATGCACGTCGAGAGCGGTGCCGCTCCCGGCATGGGCGTACCAGGTGCTCTGGGTCAACAAACGCATCGGTATCGTCGATCCAACGGCGCCGGTCCCCGCGCCGATGAGTCCACTGAACGCGCCTGACTCGCCGACCTGGCCCGACTGTCAATTGCGCGCGACGCGGTCCGAGCCCTGAGCTGTCATACAACGGCGGCATCACTTCCGCGGAGCCTGCGCATGGTCAAATATCGTTTCGGGTTTTCCTCAAAGTTCTCAAAACACAACGGGCAACAGATTGCCACCATTTTACCTTCTACCCGGAGGTGGGTGAAACCCTCGCCGTCTAACACGGACTTCCCGCAGACAATGCAGTGCTTTTGCCAATCAATTTCCCAAGCCTCCGAATCTTCCATGCTCATAATGACTGCCCGATAACAATGCGTTTGTCCTTAATCGGATCTTCGAACTTCGGCGAGACCGATCCGAAGTGAATACACGGACCGATCCGCGCCATATCCATGAGTCGGACCTTTGCGACTAAGTCTGGTCCCACAGTAAGCACATGGTTCGGTGCGACGCGCACCCAGTCTTCAGCATTAGCAGTCAGCCGTTCCGACGCAATGACGATGGTCCTTTCGCTTGCATCACATTTACAGAAGCTACAGACACCGTCCTGGCTGCACTGATACTTGCCGCCGGTCGAATAATAAAGCGATTGCGGCTCCAGTTCGGGGTCCGAGACGTAGCGCACTGCAGCGACACTTTGTCCGTCCGTGACAGCGAAATTGTAGTAGGACGCTCCCGACGAACCGCTGTCCCACGTCCATTGCTCCAATTGCTCGATTGTCCTGACCAGCGCCGCTCCCAGTTCCCCAGCTGATCGCTCTCGTTCTAAGTCACCAACCAGATGAAGGAAAACTGCAAACGCATGTTCCGAGTCGGTCGTTCCCTCGATGCTGTGATACAATTGATCAGGCAGAGAAGCGCGCAGCCGGCGTTTGATCCGCCAGAAATCTCGGATGCCACCGTTATGCATCCAGAGAAAGCGTCGGTGTTGAAACGGATGACAGTTTGCTTCGCTAACACGCATTCCAGGTGATGCCGCCCGCACATGAGCGAAGAAGGATCCTGATTTTACGTGTTCGCTAATTTGGCGAAGGTTTCGATTGCTCCAGGCTGGAGTAAGACTCGCGAAAACACACGGCGTGGAACTAATCCGAGGTGCGTACCAACCGACGCCGAACCCATCGCCGTTCAAGGGTTCCGTCCGTTCTTTCGCGTGAAAGCTTTGCAGGATCAGCGAGTTCGTAGGCCGATAAAGCAAATCGGCCAGAGGAATTTCCGGACCCCGATAACAGAGAAACCTACACATGATGCTGCCCACCTCCCTGAGTTTGGCGCTTTATGTAATCTTCGGGATGCCGTTGAAATTCCGCCCGGCATCCAGCCGAGCAGAAGTAATACGGCTGGCCGTCAATAACGAGAGACTCTTTGATCTGCTCGGGAGCTAGTTGCATTTTGCACACAGGATCGACAGCCGTTTGTTCGCTGTTATTCATATTGTTTGATATCCTTTTTGCACCAGCGGTAGCACTGGCGCTCATCGGTTGATATGGTTAACTTTGACAATCTGCCAGCTGTTGAACTGAACGCTTCTTGCCTAAAGCTGGGCATTTCTTGTCTTCGGCTGGAAAAATCGAACGCCGGGCTGGACGGAGGGTCTCAGACCTGTTAGAAACCGACTGATGTTAGGCAGGATTGCAGTTTCGCTGACACTCATAACCGCAATATTTTTTGTGGCGGGTTCGGCGTCATCGACATGCGTATTGCTGAGCGGGCCGGTTCAAAAGGCATGTGCATCTCCTTGTTGCGCAACAAAGCCGTGCTGCGCGACATCTGAAAAGCGAGCCACTGAGTCAGTACCGCCGTTCACTGCATCGACTTCTGCTCAACAGAGTTTCGTCGCATCCACTCCTGCTGTTGCAGATGTTCAAGTGGCGCCACCGCCCGCGTTTGACCACTCACACATTGCTGTAGCCGACGCTCAGTGGCACTCGCCTGAAACGCTGGCGCTTATCTGCTTTCGACTCATCTGACCAGAAGGGTCTGACACTCGAGGTGTGCCTTTTTACCGGCACGTCACGCGTTCAACAACTCTTCCAACCAGATGAAAACAATTTACCAATTACCTTTATTTTTAATCATAAGTTCAATAACCAGAGCTGAGCAGGCGGGGGACAATCCCCGTCTTTTCAGCGGACGCTTCTCGCAACGCGAGTTGATCTCCATTGTGTTGCGCGATAACCAGACGCTCAAAGCGGCAGCGGCAAAGTGGGAAGTGATGAAGGCGCGGGTGCCGCAGGCCAGAGCTTGGGAGGATTTGCGCGCCGCCGTGGATTGGAGAACCGAGCGTTCCGTTCCGATGGTGCCTAACAACATGATGGATCAAATGGGAATGTTAGAGCAGGAGGTACCGGTCTCCGGGAAAAATCTCAGCCGCTCACGTGCTGCCACTGCCGAAGCGCGTGCGGCGTTCGAAGATCTTCGCCGTATGGAACTCGATCTGATCATGCGAACACGCTCTGCCTACGCGCGTCTAGCGAATGGTTACGCCCAGCTTGACGTCAATCGCCGCAACAGTGACCTGCTCGACCAGTTTGTGCAGATCAGCCGCAGCCGATATGAGGCCGGTGTAGCCACACAATCGGACGTCCTCCTTGCGCAGACCGACGCCGCAAAACTGCTGGAAATGCGAGCGGACATCGAGCGACAGATTTCGGATGAGCAGTCGGCGCTCAATGTATTGATGAATCGACCCGCACAGGCACCGCTGGGCCGGCCCTCCGAACTGGTCTTCACAGCGGAAGCGCTTTCCCTGGATAGCCTGCAGGCAATCGCCCTCTCGTTGCGACCAGAGTTGCGACGAGCGCAAAATCGCATCGACGCAGAAAAATTCCGGCTCCAGCTAGCGAACCGGCAGTGGTTTCCTGACCCGGCAGTGAGTCTCAAAGCGCAACGGTATAATTCGGCGGCCCAGGCGGTGAGCGAAGTAGATGTCGGTATTTCCATCCCTGTACCGTGGCTGAATTGGAAAAAGTATTCCGCCGGCGTTTTGGAGGCGCGGAACAGCGTAGAAGAGGCCGAACGGGAATTTGGGGCCACACGCATCGAAACGCTTGGTCTGGTGCGGGATCAGCTTAAGAAGATTCAGACCGCCGCAAATCAATACGAGCTTTACCGCGACAATATTTTGCCTCTCGCGCGGCAGACCATTGACGCGACCCGAGCCGCTTATGAAGCGAGCACAGGCGGATTTCTGGAACTGATCACGGCACGCCGCACTTTGCAGGATGCAGAGTCCGCTGCGCTAAATCGTCTCGCCGAGTACGAAACCGAGATAGCGAAACTGGACGCAATCATCGGACGAGCAGGTCCGCTCATTCACCAAGGAGGTAAACGTTGAATTCACGTTTTACTTATCTCATTTGTCTTTTGTTGACCGGGATATTGATCACGTCGTGTTCAAAACACGAACCGGCGAGACCTCCAGAGAAAACGCTCTACACCTGCAGCATGCATCCGCAGGTGATTCAGGATCATCCTGGGGATTGTCCAATTTGCGGGATGAAGCTGGTGCCGGTGCGCAAGGAGACTGCATCGGCTGAAAAAGATCGGCAGAAGAGCGGCCGTAAAATCAAGTATTACAAATCCACGATGTTGTTAGGCGAGATCAGCCAGACCCCACGCAAAGACAGCATGGGAATGGATATGGTTCCGGTCTACGAGGGCGAAGAACAAACGCAAACGATTACCGTCGACCCTGTCACAGTACAAAAAATGGGTGTCCGCACGGCCGTGGTGACGAAAGGTCCGTTGCGTCGAGTCATCCGAACCGTCGGCACGATTGATTACAACGAGACCGCGTTGGCAGACGTCACGACCAAGTTCCGCGGGTGGATCGAGAAGCTTTATGTCGATTCAACCGGCAAACAGGTCCACAAAGGCGAGCCGTTATTTGAGATCTACTCGCCAGAACTTTACAGCGCACAAAACGAGTATGTGCTTGCGCTCAATCAGGGCAGCGGAGGATTGAAGGCCAGTGCACGGCAAAAACTGAAGTTGTTCGATATTTCTGACGATCAAATCGTCGAACTGGAAAAGACACGCCAGCCCCAACGAACCCTGCGTGTCAATGCGCCGATTGACGGCATCGTGGTGGAGAAAAATGTGGTGCAAGGCCAGATGGTCGAAGCGGGAATGAAATTGTACCGCCTGGCCGATCTCGGCATCGTCTGGGTCCAATCACAAATTTACGAACAGGACCTTAGTCTGCTAAAGCTCGGGCAGGAAGCCGAGGTGAGTTTATCTTATCTGCCAGATCGTAAATTCCGCGGCCGCATCACTTACATCTATCCAACGGTGGACGAGAAAACACGCACGGCTCGCGTGCGCATGGAGTTTCATAATCCTGGATTGTTCCTGAAGCCAGGCATGTTCGCGACGGTTGAACTCCATGCCGAGCTCGAACCGGAAGCGCTGCTGGTGACGGACACAGCGATTTTGCGCAGTGGCGACAAAAACACGGTATTCGTTGCGCTGGAGGGTGGAAAATTTGAGCCTCGCGACGTGACGATCGGCGCGCGTAGTGAAAACAACCAGCTCCAAATTCTCAGTGGTCTTAAAGAAGGGGAGCGTGTCGTCACTTCGGGTCAGTTCATGCTGGATTCGGAAAGTCAGTTGCGAGAAGCGATTCAGAAAATGCTGAATCCAGCGACCGCTTCGGCAACGCCTGCACAAGATGTCCAGCACACAGCGATGGCTCCTGTGTCGTCTCCGGTTCAAACAGCTACGCCGCAACCGAGTAACTATGTTTGCCCGATGCCGGAACATGCGAGCATCAAGTACGATCACCCGGGAAAGTGCCCAATTTGTGGGATGACCCTGATTCCTGCACCGGATGGAGAATCTCACGCGGCGTCGCCGATACCAACACCGGCTGAACACCAACACTAGGCAATGCTGCGCGCCATCATCGATTTTTCGTTGCGGAATAAGTTTTTTATTCTGCTGGCAACGATCGGGCTGACGTTGGCTGGAATTTTTGCGGTTCGCAACATTCCGCTGGATGCAATTCCTGATCTATCCGACACGCAGGTGATCATCTACACCGAATGGACCGGCCAGGCGCCGCAAATCGTGCAGGATCAAGTCACTTACCCGATCACGACGAAGATGTTATCCGTCCCGCGCGCGAAGGTGGTTCGTGGCTACTCGTTCTATGGATTTTCATTTGTCTATGTGATCTTCGAAGATGGCACCGATCCCTACTGGGCGCGCAGCCGCGTGCTCGAATATCTCAGCGGGTTGACCGGGCGTCTGCCTCAAGGCGTCGTGCCGTCGCTCGGGCCTGACGCGACGGGGGTGGGGTGGGCCTTCATGTATTCGATCAACTCAAAACAGCGCAGCCTCGCTGAGCTGAGATCCATGCAGGACTGGTACTTAAAATACCAACTCACGTCGGTTGAAGGGGTGGCTGAAGTCGCTTCCATCGGCGGCTTCGTGAAACAATACCAAGTCACGGTCGATCCGACGAAACTGCGCGCTTATAACCTGTCGATCGCCGACGTCAGTATGGCGATCAAAAAGAGCAATGGCGAAGTCGGTGGTCGCTCCATCGAAATGGCGGAAAAGGAATTCATTTTGCGCGTTCGGGGATACGTCAATTCGGTCGAAGATCTGAAGAAGGTTGCCGTCGGCACGGGCGCCAACGGTGTTCCAATTCTGCTTCGTGACGTTGCGAATGTGCAGCTTGGACCGGAGATGCGGCGCGGTATCGCTGAATGGAACGGCGAAGGCGAAACCGTCGGTGGGATCGTGATCGTTCGGTACGGCGCGAATGCCCGCCAGGTAATTGAACGGGTTAAAACCCGACTCGAGCAGGCCATGAAAGGCTTGCCGGCCGATGTGAGTTACGCCGTTGCATATGACCGCACTGCGTTGATCGATCGCGCAGTGGCAACACTCGAACAAAAACTTGTCGAGGAAAGCATTGTGGTCGCCCTGGTTTGCATCGTTTTTCTATTACATTTCCGCAGCGCATTGGTCGCCATCATCATCCTGCCGATCGCAGTTCTGATTTCCTTCGCGATCATGTACCGCCAGGGGATCAGCTCAAACATTATGTCGTTAGGC
The DNA here is from genome assembly GCA_050257685.1 of Nitrospirota bacterium. Lineage (GTDB taxonomy): Bacteria > Verrucomicrobiota > Verrucomicrobiia > Chthoniobacterales > UBA10450 > Udaeobacter. Next base: position 989 of record JBLMXH010000278.1, on the reverse strand, counting down.
GGCATCGCCATTGCAATGGGCGCCATGATAGATGCCGCGATCATCATGATCGAGAACGCGCACAAACACATCGAGCGCGAAGGCGATCATAAAACCCACTGGCAGATCATTCGTGACGCATCGATCGAAGTCGGTCCTACGCTGTTCTACTCGTTGCTGGTGATCACGGTTTCCTTCCTGCCTGTGTTCGCGCTGCAGGCGCAGGAGGGCCGTCTTTTTAAGCCATTGGCCTACACTAAGACTTATTCGATGGCAGCGGCAGCGCTGCTCTCTATTACACTTGCGCCTGTCCTGATGGGCTATCTCATTCGCGGACGAATTCGACCCGAGGAAGAAAACCCGATCAATCGTTTCTTCATTCGCATTTACCATCCGGCAATCGATTTCGTGATTCGATGGCGCTGGGCTGTGATTGGCATTGCTGCAGTGGTGGTCGTGTGGGTTTTCTTCCCCTGGAACCGCTTGGTCACAAATTATCTGCCGCAACCGCTGCGCCCGATCTCCGTCGCGATCGGCAAATTGTTTCCGTACCAAAATCTTGGATCGGAGTTCATGCCGCCGCTTTACGAGGGCGATCTGCTCTACATGCCTACGACGTTTCCGGGGATTTCCACGACCAAAGCGCGAGAGATTCTGCAGCAGACAGACCAGATCATTAAGAGTTTCCCGGAAGTGCATCACGTCTTTGGCAAAGTCGGGCGGGCTGAGACTGCAACAGATCCTGCGCCGATGGACATGATCGAGACGACAATCATGCTCAAGGACGAGCGCGATTGGCCGAAGGTTGATATTAAAGACGCAAACGGCAAAAAAGTCGCGCATCGCAAGCGCACAGTTGAGGAACTCACGAACGATCTGAATGCTGCGATTCAGTTCCCCGGCCTAAACAATGCCTGGACCATGCCGATCAGAACGCGGATCGATATGCTCGCAACGGGAATCAAAACTCCCGTGGGCATAAAGGTCGCCGGACCCGATCTTTCAGAACT